>NZ_FUKJ01000301.1 GCF_900163745.1 Crenothrix polyspora | reverse complement strand
GCCAGAATCGATGGTAAAACAGGGATTCCGTCCTGTAGGCAAAGATTTTCCGGTATTTTTGCACCCAGATACCCATGAAGAATATGCGCTCGCCAGAACCGAAAGAAAAATAGCGCGTGGCTATAAAGGTTTTAGTGTTTACACTTCGCCCGATATTAGCCTGGAAGACGATTTAATCCGGCGAGACTTGACCATTAACGCAATGGCCATGACACCGGAGGGTCAACTGATTGATCCCTATAACGGCCAGCAAGATTTGGAGCAGCGTATTTTTCGGCACATATCACCGGCATTTGCCGAAGATCCCGTACGCATCTTACGTTTGGCACGCTTTGCGGCAAGATACCACAAGCTAGGATTTACCATAGCCGATGAAACTCTCGTGCTGATGCAAGCGATGGTAAACGACGGGGAAGTCGATCATCTGGTCGCAGAACGGGTTTGGGCGGAATTGCTCAAAGCCTTAAACGAAGCCTCACCGTCGGCGTTTTTCTACACCTTAAAAAATTGTGGTGCGCTGGAAAAAATATTCCCCGAAATTTCCCGCTTGTTCGGTGTGCCGCAACCGGAACAACATCACCCTGAGATTGATACCGGCATACATACAATGCTGTGTTTAGAGCAGGCGACTTTGTTGTCGTCTAAACCCGAAGTGCGCTTTGCCGCCTTGGTGCATGATCTGGGTAAAGGCATTACGCCGCCGGAGATTTGGCCGCATCATTATGGCCATGAGAAAAAAGGTTTGCCGGTTTTGGAAAACTTTTGCAAACGTTTGCGTATCCCTAACAATTTTAAAAATCTGGCCATGCACGTTATGGAATACCATACTCATTGTCACAAAGCCTCTGAACTTAAGGCATCCACGCTAACCGATGTTTTAACGATGTTAGGGGCATTCAAAGCCAACAACACCTTATTAGACTTTGTATTAGCCTGCGAAGCCGATGCTAAAGGCCGCACGAATTTTGAGAACAGGCCATACCCGCAAGCCGATCTCTATATCAATGCAGCCAAAGCCGCGACAGCAATAGATACATCAGAACTTACTAAGAGTGGGTTGCAAGGAGCCCAAATTGGGGAAGCTATACGTCGCTTACGTATTGCAGCCGTCGCTAAAGAACGGAATATCCTTTACTGAAGTCTTTCGCCATATTTGGTTTTTGCTAATCGTTGTGCTGATTTGTTGTGGAACTTGGATGCTTCAGGCCGCGCAGCATAATGGCTTGCATTTTCGCGCAATCTGCGAATTGAACGCAGTCAATTGACGCTTCAATATAGGGATTGCCTCCCGTCCCGTTGGTTGTGGCCGACTCGGTATAGTCGATGAATTCATAGCCATTGTATACCGCAATCAGATCAAAGAATAAGCGGGTAATGCGGCCATTCAGCCCGTAGAACGGATGCAACGCAATCAGTTCGCAGGCGTAATAGGCCAGTTTTTCGGCCACGCGTTCCATAGGCCAATTTACGCTGTGCTTTAAATAGCCATCCTGCGCCAATTCGGTGAAAATTCGCTTGGATTCGGTTTCCAAGTAAGCGGCTTGGCAAAATCTGGAGCCTGATTTGCTCATGTTTACGGTGCGATATTCTCCCGCCCAGTCGTACAGGGTTTTAAACGTGCGGTGGTGCAACGATTTAAAATAAGCCTCGTTAAATACGGTGTCCGTTTGCAGTTCGTCAATAAAAACGCGATATGCCTCTTCCAATAGATGGGCTTCGATTTCGTGCAGTAATTCGGAGTCTTCCAGACCCAATTTGTTTTTCGGTATGTCCGTTCCTTGGATATAGACTGGGCTATTTTCGTGGCAATATTTGGACATGGTATTTTTCCATGAGCTGTTTTGCCTGTTCCTTAACTTCTGTGTTTTGCGTGATTGGGTAGCCTTCTATTTTTTGGGAATTAATCACAGTTTTGGCGATTTTTTCAATATTGGGTTTGATATTTTGCATAAATTATCTTCTTTAAAAATCTTGGCTAGTTTGGCGGATTAATCGGATAAAAAAATGATAATCGAGTCATCAGCTCCTTGGTTTCTGCTACGCTAACTACCCTGAGTTGTAATCGTTCAGTCCCCCTCGATTTCCCTTTTTTAAGGGGGGAAGTGAATACTTGCGTCTTCGCCACTATCTTCCTCATCATTTAGGGTCAACGCCACTTGATATAAGAGTTTTTTTCTAATACCGGTAATTTCAGCGGCCATTGCCACCGCTGTTTTCGTGGAGCATTCTTTTAATAAAATTTCTAACAATCGTTGGTGTTCAGGCGTAATCACCTGATCGCTTTTATCAATCACCGCACCTTCTACAAGCACCACGAACTCGCCTTTACGCATGTTATCATCATTAGCAACCAGCGCCAGCGCATTGGCTAAACTGGCTTTTACGATGGTTTCGTGGAGCTTGGTCAGTTCTCTGGCGATGACAATTTGCCGATCCAGTGGCAATACTTCTGCCATATCTTGCAAGGAGGCCAGAATTCTATGGCTGGATTCATAAAATACCCAGGTTGTCGGACACAACAGTTTTGCACTGAAAAAGGTTTTTCGTGCGGATGAGGTGCGCGGTGAAAAGCCTTCAAACGAAAACGGTATCACCGGCAATCCAGAGGCTGATAATGCGGTAATCAAGGCGCAGGCACCGGGTATCGGCACGACATCGACATGGGCTTCTTTGGCCATTTTTACCAGCGGCAAACCGGGATCACTGAGCAACGGCGTACCGGCATCAGATACTAACGCAATGGACTGGCCGTCATGCAGTTTTTGCAACAAGCCCTTGGCAGCATTGTCTTCATTGTGTTGGTGCAAGGCAATGACGCGGTTGCTGATACCATAATGTTGTAGCAACATTTTCACATGTCGGGTATCCTCAGCGGCAATCAAATCGACTTGCTTTAAAATTTCAACGCCTCTAAAGCTAAAATCTGCTAAATTGCCTATCGGCGTGGCAACGACATATAATTTCCCATAATCAGTTGACATTCGGTACTCGCACATGAATAACCTATTAAATATAAAACGCGACAAAAACCCCGCACAGCCCTTGATTCCTGTTTTGTCTTTTTGTGTACTGTTGCTGACTGGCTGTGGCACATTGCAAGACAGTGGTTCGGGATTATATCAGCCTACCCCGTGGGTGCTGGAACAAAATAGAAATCGTCTGGCGACAATTGAGTCTTTAGTGCAATCCAATCAGCGTGAAGAGGCCAAAAATAACGCAGATACGATCAACCCTGCTGAATTGTCCACTGAGCAGAGAGCCCAGCTCAATCTGCTGTATGGCCAAATTATGCTCAGCTTTGGCGATCAGCAACAGGCGCTGCAGCGATTTAAACAAATTCAACCGCAACAGCTCAGCCTTCCGGATCAAATCAAATACTTTCAAGCCCAATCTCAGGCCTACACAGCCGTCGGTGATTTTTTAAACAGTGCCAAAGCCAGGATAGACCTGGAACCCCTGTTAACGTCATCGGAAGACCATAAAAAAAACCAGACGCTTATTTTTGAAAACTTAACGTTGTTACCGGAAACCGTATTGCAAAGCGGCCAGCGCCAAGCGGCAACGCCATTAGCGGAATGGTTGTCACTTGCCAGTATCCTGAAAGCAAAAAACCAAAATCCGGCGCGTTTAAATGATGCCATCATGCAATGGCGCACGGCGTATCCTAGCCATCCTGCCAACACCAGTTATTTGCAAAATTTGCAAAGAGACTTAACAGACACCGCAGGCCGGCCTAAATCGATTGCGCTGTTTTTGCCGGAATCCGGTGTTTTTGCCGAAGCAGGTAAAGCGATACGCACTGGTATTATGGCGGCGTACAATCATGAAAGTAACAATCCTGGCCGTCCCACTATTCGTATTTATGATAGCGAAAAATTGACAGGTTCTGCATTGTATAGCCAGGCGATGAACCAGGGCGCTAATTTGATTATCGGTCCTTTGGATAAAGACAAAATACAAAGTGTTGCCAACGCTGTGCGCTTTAGCATTCCGGTGCTGGCGCTCAACCATGTTCCGGGGCTGCGTAAAGATAATCTTTATCAATTTGGCTTAAGTCCTATGGATGATGCCGAGCAAACCACAGGTAAGGCCTGGCTTGATGGTCATCGCAATGCCATGGTGTTAACGCCGGATAACGAGCAAGGCAAGCGCGTCGCCAAGTTCTTAATGGATAGCTGGCAACGTAAGGGTGGGCGGGTGGTTATCAAAAAAACTTACAACCCTCAGCAAACGGATTTTTCGTTTATCGGCAAAAAATTGCTCAATCTGGATGAAAGCCAAAATCGCCACCAGAAAATTGTACAAGCTGCGCCTAATGCGCAATACACACCAAGAGTACGTCAGGATATTGATGTCATATTACTGAGTGCTTATAGTGAAGAAGCCCGATTAATCAACTCAGAAGTGCAGGCTGCACGGGCTAATCCGGTCGCCATTTATGCCATGTCGAATGTGTATGCCGGTCGTCCTAATCCAGGCGTTGATGCGCCGCTTAACAAAGTAACGTTTTGTGATGCTCCCTGGTTGTTAAATAATGGCTATACCGGCGATTTGAATATGCAGGCTTTGCAACCCAGCTGGAGTCAATTTAGCAATCAATATTACCGCCTGGTTGCTATGGGCATTGATGCCTATTATCTTGCCGGGCAATTGAACACTCTGCAAGATAGTCCTTATTACGGCGCAACCGGTAAACTGACACTGACGGATAACCACCGTATCAAGCGTGATTTGTTGTGTGCTAAATTTATAGCCGGACAGCCTGAAACCAGAGGCTTTATCAGTGGTGGCCACTAAAACCAGTGCCAGGCCTCAGCACCTGCTCCGTGGCGAAGCTGCCGAAGAGCAGGCGCACCAGTTTCTGATTAATAACGGGCTGCAACCGGTTTGCCGAAACTTCCGTTGTAAATATGGCGAACTTGACTTGATAATGACCGATGGCAACACCCTGGTCATTATTGAGGTCAGGTTTCGTAAAACCGATAGTTACGGCAGCGCTCTGGAAAGTATTACGCACAGTAAACAAGGGCGCATCATCGCCGCAACCCAGTACTATTTGTCAGGCCAAAAATCCGAACCAGCGATTCGCTTTGATGTCATTGCTCTATCCGGCAATGGCAGCTTACAATGGGTAAAAAATGCTTTTTAACTGCTATTACCATCCTCATGAGCTTACAAAATCGGATCATTAATCATTTCTCTGACAGCATTCAGGCGCAACAAGATGCGACCAGCACACTGAGTGAGGTTATTGAATTTGCCTCTTTGCGCTTGGTGAGTGCTTTACTCAATGATAAAAAAATAATCACCTGTGGCAATGGGCGCTCGGCAATTTGCGCCCAGCTGCTATCATCTGCCATGCTTAACCAGTTTGAACGTAGCAGACCGGCTTTACCGGCTATTGCCTTAAATGCCGATGCCGCAACAATTACCGCTATTGCCAGTACGGGACACTTTGATGATGTTTTTGCCAAACAACTGCGGGCATTAGGGCAAAGTGGCGATGTATTGGTCACTTATACGGACGACGATCATGCTCCTAATGTGGCCAAAGCCGTTATTGCCGCGCACAGTAAAGATATTTCCGTCATCGCCTTAACTGGTAAAGAAGGCGGTATGATTACATCACTACTGAGCGAAAGGGATTTGGAAATTCGTGTGCCGTCGCATTCTTATGTGCATATTCAGGAAGTTCACATAGTCATCACGCACTGCTTGTGTGATTTGATCGATCATCAGTTGTTTGATGTTTGATAGAAGGCTCTTTTTCAAAGGATTTTTGTAGCTACTCGATGGATGTTACAACAGAGTCCACGGAAACCAAAAGTAGGCGCTTTTAAGCGGCACAAAAGATACAAAAGGTTTTCGGTAATGCTTCTTTTTGCGACAAAATCCCCGCATTTTTCCGTGTTTTTTGTGCTTTCCGTGGACAAAATAAGCTATCTTTTGGATGGCTGAGTAGTTACGGATTTTTTCAAGTGTTAAATTAATTTAACTGTTTTTGCAGGTATTCCCCCTTTTTGTACCCTCCAATTCTACCGACAACTTTTGTTGTGATCGGTAAAAAATTGTCATAGAAACTTGACGATTTTTAGTATGTTTCCGTGCGTATGTTTTTTTTGATAATAATAACAGCATGTTATTTATTGGCATGATTGCTGCTTTATTTGTATTATCCCAGGTTTTGAAAAGGTCACTGGCTTAGAAGGTTTTTGAAAACTCTTTAGAGAGCAAAAATAGGCCGCGACATTCAAAACAACCTAAATTGGCTAATATGAAATGGCAGGTACGCTATGGCTACAATAACAACGCAGGAAAGCACTTATAAACTAAGACCCATTATTGTGTCAGAACTGAGTGTGACGCAATATTCTGGAGATATTAAGATTGATGCGTTGTTGGAGACAGGAGCAAACTGGAATTTTGTTTTACCTGAGCATAACACCCTGTACTATACCTTCGATACCCAATCAGGAACATCCCCTTCTGCACCAGCACCATTAGGTACTTTTAATGCGGCGCAGATGATTGCCGCCCGCACCATAATGGATTATGCCGCCAAAATTACCGGTATCCATTTTATTGAAACAACGAATGGCAATGCCGCTGATTTTCATTTTGCTACCAGCAATCTTCCCGCAAACTCGGTAGCCGGTTTATGTCAAACAACGTATGCTTATTCGTATAACGCTAATAATACGGTGGTTGACTACCAGGCCGACGCGTATATCTATCTTGATAACGTAGAGTTTGCTTACGAAAATAATAAGCCAAATATTGGAACTGGGGGCTATGAAACCTTGTTGCATGAAGTAGGGCATGGTTTGGGCTTGAAACATTCTTTTGAAGGCTCTTATAAACTGCCCGTCAATCAGGACAACACCAATAATACGCTGATGTCTTACCATGCCGTGGGAGCGCCCAAAACTACATTTCAACCCTATGATTTAGCCGCGTTAAAATGGATTTATGGTGGCGATGGCCTAGCGGGTAAAGGCCATTATTTAGCAAATGCAGCACCTACTGCCAATGCCCAGAAGATCAGTCTGCAAGAAGACCGCGCTTACACCTTTAAGGTCGGTTCATTTGGCTTTAGAGATCTGAATGGGGGTGATAGTTTGCAGGAAATACAGATTTCCAGTCTTCCTAAAAATGGTATGCTTAAATTCAATAATACGCCTGTTAAGGTTGATCAAATTATTACCGCATCCGCACTGGATAATGGCGATTTGGACTTTGTTCCAGCCGCAAATGCGCATGGTAATGATTATGCCAAATTTACCTTTAAGGTGAGTGATGGCATGGCATTTTCAAATACATCATACAAAATGACAATTACTGTTGCCTCGGTTAGGGATGATTTGAATCTTAAAGGGAGTGCCGCTAACGATAAACTTGTCGGTGATCGTATTGATGCCAACAGTAACGATAACTTATCTGGCTTATCAGGTAATGATACTTTACGGGGTTTGGGCGGTAACGATACTTTGTTGGGCGGTAAGGGTAATGACTTCCTCGTGGGCGGTGCTGGCAAAGATATATTGGTCGGCGGTTTAGGTAAAGATACTTACGATTTGACCGAAACTTTCGCCGCTACCGATACCGTAAGAATTGCCGTAGTTGATAGCCCAGTTAATGGCTTTGACAAAGTGAATGGTTTTAAACTGGGTGCTAGTAGTGCATCTATCATAGGTGTTGATAAGTTAGATTTGGTTAGTCATCATATTGCGGCTAATGTGATGCAGGCAGATGGCAAAGATGTAGGGCTGATTCAAAGTCATCATATTGCCAATGGCTTGATTAGCTTTGATAATGTCGATAAATATACCGGTGCTATGCTAATTACCAAAGCTGATTTCAATAGTGTACTTGATTACCTGCAAGCCAATATTGTTGGTGCTGGTGATACAGTCGCGTTTAATGTCGGGGGCAGTGCGTATGTTTTTCAGCAAAATGGCAGTCATGATACTTTGGTGCAATTGGTGGGTGATACTGTGAGTGGCTTGAATGTTACAGGAACCGGCGCTGGTGTCGTGTGGTTGGTTTAGTGGGCTATATCGCTCAATACCATTTGGAAAACTATATTTGCCCACAGACGCTGAATTAAAATATTGACAATCTTTTTCAAAATAATGGATAGTGTCACCATCTACTTTTAATTTTCCAGGATGTTTAGCCCGTGTTTGATGATGTTAAAAATGTTTTAAGTTCAGTTTTGCAATCTCCCGATACTATTGATCATTTGACGATGGATTCCCCATTGCTAGGCGCTATTCCTGAAATGGATTCTATGGCGGTTGTTTCCATATTGACTGCACTTGAAGAACAGTACGGTTTTATTGTCGAGGATGATGAGATTGATGCCGCTGTTTTTGAAACGGTAGGGGCATTGGTCAGATTTGTTGAACATAAGGTTGGCGCATTGTCGTGAGTGCCGCCGCGCGGTTTTCGCCTTTTTTTTTGAATACTGAAGGACGCGCACTGTTTTGCGTATTTTATCCCGCACAGGAAACGCTAAAACCTAAAGGTTTTATTGTGCATATTCCGGCATTTGCCGAAGAAATGAATAAGTCCAGGCGTATGGTGGCTTTGCAGGCACAACACTTTGCTAAAAACAATTATTCTGTGTTGGTAGTGGATTTACTGGGTACTGGCGACAGTGCTGGGGATTTTTCTGATGCAACCTGGTCGATTTGGAAGCAGGATATTGAAGCGGCGTGCCAATGGTTAACAGGGCAGGGTGCATCGGCAATTACTTTGTGGGGATTGCGGCTTGGTGCTTTGTTGGCCTTGGATTTTGCTGCTGACACCACGTTTAAAATTAATCATGTCTTGTGCTGGCAACCGGTGTTAAGTGGTGAATTGTTTATGACGCAATTTTTGCGCTTACGCATTGCCGCCGCCATGATGGACAAAAATGCCCCGCAAGAAAAAACCGCCGATTTAAAACAGCAATTGCTGGATGGTCAGTCTATTGAGGTGTCGGGTTATGCGTTACATCCTGATTTGGTTAAGCCATTACTGACGTTATCCGCCAATCGTATAGCTATCGGCAACGTCGAACATATCAGTATCATTGAGGTGTTGGCCAGTCCTGACAAGCCGGTATCTGCCAGTACCCAAAAATTTGTTGGGGAGCAGCAAAATAAAGCCAGGTCAATTGCCATGTCTACGGTGGTTGGTAGTCCATTTTGGGCGACTCAGGAAATTGCTGAAGTACCTGAGCTATTAACAGCATCGATTAATTGCCTGATTTAACTACCCTCAATGTCTACAGAAAGCCCTGTCGTTTTTCAATGTCATGGCGATTATTTAACCGGCATTATTCATCATGCTGAGGCATCTGCCAGTTTGGGGGTATTGTTGGTCGTTGGTGGGCCGCAGTATCGCGTGGGTAGTCATCGCCAGTTTGTGTTATTGGCGCGAGAGATAGCGGCTAATGGTATTCCCGTTATGCGCTTTGATTACCGAGGCATGGGCGATTCTGAGGGTGAAGCGAGAACGTTTGCTGCTATTGATGATGATATTCAAGCGGCCATAGCAACGTTTTATCAGGTTTGTCCAAATCTTTCCGGCGTTATTATTTGGGGGCTGTGTGATGCGGCATCTGCGGCCTTGTTTTATGCTTATCGGGACGAGCGCGTAAAAGGCTTGGTACTATTAAATCCCTGCGTGTTTACAGAGCGGGGTGCAGCGAAAACCTATCTTAAACATTATTACCTGCAAAGACTGCTCAGCCCGGATTTGTGGCGGAAAATATTCAGCTTACAGTTTGATTATCGGCAATCGTTGGGTTCTTTAGTGGGCTTGTGTAAAAAGCTCATCAATAAAGCGGCTGTAAATTCAGTGACTACTCAACAGATCGACCGTGTTGATGATAAGCTTGATTTACCCACCCGTATGCGCGACTGTTTACAGCGCTTTAAACATCCGGTGTTGCTGATCTTAAGTGGCAGAGATTTAACCGCCGATGAATTTCAAGAAGCGGTTAAACAGGATGTGCAATGGCAATCGCTATTGGCTGATCCACGTATCAGCCGTCACGATTTTTCTGCTGCCGACCATACGTTTTCATCACGGTTATGGCGCGATCAAGTGGCTGAGTGGACGCTAGCGTGGCTTAAACAGCTCAACACAAAAACCGGTTCATCATCTGTCGAATAAACAGAAACCGATATTTAGTCAGTGTGTAGCCATTGTAGTTGTATCTGGTTATTTGATTGAAACCTGCTCCAGTTTTGCCAAGCTATCGCTAGCATATTCATTAAACGCTTCATCTTGTTGTTCAATAAACAAAGCCGCAACACCCGCTTTATTGGCCGCTTCTATGCCGGCATTTTTACCCAGACACAATAACGCTGTGGACCAGGCATCTGCCAGCGTTGGGTCGTCGTGCAACACAGATACCGATACGGTGGTGTGGGTGACGGGTTTACCGGTGCGGGCATCCAGAATGTGACTGTAACGTTTGCCATCCACATCAAAATAATGCCGATACGTGCCAGAAGTCATGATTGCCAAAGGCGTGGTGCGATTGATGGTAATGATTTTATGCAAAGTGCGCTCACCGGATAATGGTTTTTCCAAGGCTATGCGCCAGGGTTGGCCATCCGGTTTTTGTCCGCGTGTCTGTAATTCACCGCCAATTTCTACCATATAGTCTTTAATACCTTGTTGTTCCAGCAACCCCGTAATGCGACTAACGCTATAACCCTGGCCAATCGAAGACAAATCCACTTTTAAATCGGGGTTGTGTTTGCGTAAGTGATTGGCATCCAGATGTTCTAATTGCGCAAGGCCAACGTTATGCAAGATCGTTTTAATGGTTTTCTCATCGGGTGGGGTTAATTCATCTTTAGTGAAACCCCATAATTCGAATAAAGGCTTGATGGTCAGGTCATAGCAACCATGACTGGCGATGCTGACTGAACGGGCTTGTTCAATTAAGCTGACAATTTCAGCGTCTACGGTTTGTGGCTGGTCGCTGAGCGACGCATTAAACTGTTCAATAGCGGAGTCGGGTCGGTAGTTGGATAATTGTTTATCAATGCGAGAAAACTCGGCCTCTACACTTTTTGCTATGGTTTTTAAATCGATGTCTTTTTTACTCGAAAAACTGATGTGGTAGCTAGTGCCCTGGGCACTGCCACTTAGTTTTTGTATATCTTCTGGTTTTACACAGCCAGAGGTAATTAAAGTTAACAGGATAATGCTGGTTAAATTGAGAGGGTATTTATTGAGAGTTGTCGTTTTCATGCCACTAAAGCGTAGTTTCAGAGATTGTGTCAAACTTTTTACGATGAGGATTATCGCCTAAAAAATGCAAATAAAGGTACTGTTTCAACCGTTTTTACGCTGTGGTTGTGGGGGTGTCTACTGTAAAATAGTAACGAAAAGCACCGATGTCTGTGTCAAAAAAAACCACAAGCAATATGCCCTGCATATTTACAGGCGAACCGTAACTTTTACAGCTTGACAGGTAAAACGGCGTTATGAGATGCTTAAAGCATTGCACATGTGGAAGTGGTGTCGTTGGCTGTCATGTATTGCAAGAGACTTTGGGTCATTTTTTCCACTGATTTAAACCTTGAATGTCATTACCTTGGGTAGTCCTAAAAATCGAAAATACGGTTGCTTACAGTGTAAGTCACTCACATCACTAAAGGTAGATATTGTTAATGATTAAGAACGATCGAATCCTGATTGTTGATGATGTGGTCGATAATATTCGTATTGCGATGAATATCCTCAAGGAAGATAACTATGATTTTTCGTTTGCAAACAGTGGCATTGAAGCCCTGGAGTTGCTTAAAGACGAGCCGGAACAGTTTCAGCTAATATTGCTCGATATTATGATGCCCGGTATAGACGGTTTTGAAACCTGCGAAAAAATCAAGGCTAATCCGCAAACCAAAGATATCCCGATTATTTTTTTAACGGCAAAAACCGATGTCGATTCTATCTCAAAAGGCTTTATACACGGTGCTGTTGATTACATTACCAAACCTTTTTTTGCTAATGAGTTACTGGCGCGGGTAAAAACGCATATTGAGCTTTATCAGGCCAAAGAGTTATTGAAATACCATAATATTTTGCTCAAGACCAAAGCAAAATATGAAAAACTCAGATTGTTGACCGAGTTGGAAGATAACCAGAAAGAAATGATCTATATTCTTACTGAATTGATGGAATCGACATCTGACGAAACCGGTAAACATATCAAACGAGTCTCCGAAATTTCCGCTTTGCTGGCTAAATACCATAACAGCATGACCGATGATGATATTGAAATTTTGTATCACGCCGCCCCCATGCACGATATTGGCAAATTGACCGTACCTGCCGAAATTCTGAATAAGCCTGGCCGGTATAGCGAAGAAGATTTTGAAATCATGAAAAAACATGCCAGCAATGGCTTTGAATTGCTGCGTTATTCTGACCGGAAATTAATTAAGGCAGCGGCTATTATTGCCCATGAGCACCATGAAAAATGGAACGGTAAAGGCTATCCTCGCGGTTTAAAAGGTGAAGACATTCATATTTACGGTCGCATTATCGCATTGGCGGACGTGTTTGATGCGTTGACTCATTCCAGGCGCTATAAGCAAGCTTGGCTTATGGAGGATGTTGTGATGTACATTAAGGAGCGTCGCGGTACACAGTTTGATCCTGATTTGGTTGATATTTTTGTAGAACATCTCGATGAGTTTATTGCTATTGTTCATCCCTAATGATGGTTTAAGCCGTTATTGTCAGGGCTACTGCTGGTTTTTTAGTTAATTAAGCACTTAATTGACTACCTTGGTTTTGGGGATTACGGGTATTTTGCTGAATCAGTCGCTAGTGTCGTTTTTTAAGTGCATCTTGATATTTCTTTTTGCTGCGCTGCGCGTTAGCCCAGCTTACAGCGACGTGCTAGCGCCGGCGGTTAGTCAAGCGCAAAGCGTCATTCGGTCATCAGTGGATAATGCAAAAAACGCTTTAGAATATGTCAGTGGTAAAGATCAACAACAAAAAATAGATGCGGCACGGGAGGCCGGGGTATCTGAAAAACATCCCCCAGAAACAGCACCCCTTCCTGACAAAAAACCAACCAGACTAGAAGCCTATCTCAAATCGTGCAAGCCTATGTTGCGTTGTCTTTTTGTGCCACAGAGCATATTGGCCAATGCGCTGGGTAATTTGGCCGCTGAAATACAAACCGTCGTTGTGCCTTATTATAAGGCTAAAAAAATGCGCTACCCGCAGTTGAAGCAGGTGGAAGTCACTGTGACACGGACGTTAATGACCGTTCAGCATGGTGCGGCCGAGGTTGTTGATACGGTCATTAAAGCACATTATCTGATAAAGAGAAGCGTCATAGCGCACGGTATTTCTCTTAAGATAATGATGGCAAGGAAATTGCAACTACTCAATAGTGAATTACGGCGCGGGCAACCGATGTTGGCCGCTATGTTTCAGAAGTTGCTAAATGCAATACCTGAGACAAAAGATCTGCAAACTAAAAAAACTGTAATCAATAGACGCAATACCGCAGTGCCGTCTGTTATTGTGAGTAAACGCGAAAAAAAGTGGCTGGAAGAACATCAGGTCGTTCGATTTGCAGGCGACCCCAATTGGCTGCCTTATGAGGCGTTTGATAGCCAAGGCCATTATGTCGGTATTGTGGCAGAGCACCTGAAGTTGATTGGGCAAATGCTCGGCATCAAAATCGTTATTGTGCCGACCTATTCTTGGCGAGAATCCCTGGAAAAACTGGAAAACGGCGAAATTGATGTGCTGTCAAAAACCATTGATACCACAATGCCGCACTTGACCTTTACCGACTCCTATATTACCAGCCCTATCGTTATTGTCATGCGTTCGGATGCCGATTATGTGGACAGTATTGAGCAAATCAAGTCGCTTAAATTAGCGGTTGTTAAGGATTACAGTGGCGTATCTTATCCTTCGATAAAATTTGAAAGGGTCAATAATGTGCCCGATGGCTTAACCGCCGTGTCTACAGGCCAGTATGATGCGTTGTTTTGTACGCTGGCTCAAGCCAGTTACGATATGGCCGAACTGGGCATCAACAATGTGCGTATCGTCGGTAAAACAGACTTCAAGACCGAGTTGGGTTTTGGTATGACTCAAGAGTTTGCTCCTTTGGTGCCTTTATTCAATAGAGCATTGCATACCATCAGTCAAAGTGAAAAACAAAAAATCCGCGATGCCTGGGGTAAGGACAGGTTCATTGAAAAAGTGAACTACGTTTTAATCGCCCAAATTGTGGCCTGTTTTTTGGTAATCCTGGCGCTTATTTTTTATTGGATACGCCGATTGACTAATGAAATCAGCCGCCGAAAAAAGAGTGAGCAAGAGGTAGTGCTATTGAATGAACGTTTTGCCTTGGCCGCTGAAGCGATATCCTTGGGTGTTTGGGAGCTGAAATGGGACGAACAGCCGTCATTTATTTTTGATGACAAAATGTTCGATATTGTCGGGCTGGCTAAAAAACCCCAGGTTTTATTTGAAGAATGGTTAAGCAAAATTCACCCAGATGACCATGCACTGATCTACCAATCGATTGCCAAAATGCAAAAGTATGGCGGTCAAGATCATATTGAATACCGTATTGTGCATGCAGATGGCGGTATTCGTACCGTTTACAGTGGTGGCAGACTGGTGATGGACAATAATCAGGACATTAGGATAACCGGTGTAAACTGGGACATTACCGAACGTAAAAAAATAGAAAGTGCTTTGGAAAAAGCCAAGGAGCAGGCTGAGCAGGCCAATCGGGCAAAGTCTGAATTTCTGTCCAGCATGAGTCATGAAATTCGTACGCCTATGAATGCCATTATTGGCTTTACTGAATTATTAAATGAGCAGATCAAGGAGCATAAACTTAAATCCTTTGTACAAACCATCCAGTCGGCAGGGCATAATTTGTTGGCGTTGGTGAATGATATTCTCGATCTATCCAAAATTGAAGCTGGAAAAATGAATATCGAGAAAAAACCGTGTAATCCTCATGCGTTATTTACCGATTTGAGTAATATTTTCATGATGGGCGTGCGCGAGAAAAAGCTCGATTTTATCCTGGACATTGATCCTGACATGCCAGAAAACTTGTTGCTGGATGCTACCCGGTTACGGCAGATTTTTTTCAATCTGATTGCCAATGCCATTAAATTTACCGATTCGGGGTATGTGCGCGTCAAGGTTAGCGTTGATAATCAGCGTGATAGCCAGCTTGATTTTTGCGTAGCCGTAGAAGATACCGGGGTAGGCATACCAGACGATCAGCAAAGTGTTATTTTTCAGGAGTTTGAGCAATCTCATGGCCAGGATGTGCGTAAATACGGTGGTACCGGGCTAGGCTTGTCGATCAGTAAAGCGTTGACGGAAATGATGGGCGGCGAAATATCATTGCTTAGCACAGTGGGCAAGGGTTCAACGTTTATCGTTAATTTGTATGATGTCGGCATTTCTTCTGAAGCGACAGTGTTGGACAATCCTCCCGCCGTACAGTACAAGAAAATTCGTTTTCATCCTGCGGTTATTTTGATTGTTGATGACGTTGCCCATAATAGACGTTTGTTAAAAGAAAATTTTTCGGAAACCGGACTGGTTACCTTAGAAGCAGAGAATGGTCTGGAGGCGGTCTTGATGATGCGACAAAAAAAAATCGATTTGATTTTAATGGATATCAGAATGCCGGTTATGGATGGTTATCAGGCAGCGGAAACGATTAAATCATTTTCAACAGTGCCGATTGTCGCTTTAACTGCATCGGTGATGGTCGATCAATTTGAGCGCTTGAGAAGCGAAAATTTTGACGGTTATCTGCGTAAGCCGGTGTTAAAAAGCGAGTTGATGGGCGAATTATTACGCTTTTTGTTGTTTGAGCGCCAAGAAACGGTTATCGCTACGAATAGCGTAATAACACTCTCATCGGAAGAAAAAGCCTGTTTGCCAGAGGTGATTGAGAGGTTGGAGGAGTTAAGCGCAGAATGTTTGCGTTGCGCGAAGAATAACAATATTTCTGATGTGACCCGATTTGCCGAGCATATTTTTGCCATAGGTCAGCAATACCAGTTTCCTTTAGTGGTGAATTATGCGGCACAATTGAATATGTATATTGATTGTTTTGATATTATGTCAATCAAAGACGCGCTGAACAACTATTCAAACTTGTTGACCAAACTTTGGGAATACCGAGCCTATAAAGTTTGATGTGCTGGGCTTGGGTTGAACTATCGCCAACCCAAGGTTTACGGCTTGGTTATGTTGGGTTGCAAAGAGTGCAACCCAACATAACCTACAAAACTAATTAATAGAGGGTTGATAGCTGACGCTAAAATCACTCAGACAAGCCTGGATTGCCGGTAAATCCTCCTGTTTTTGCGGGGCGAATGCGTTGACACCAACCCGCGACAAATAATACACCTGCTCTGCTACATAACGGCCGGTTGCCCTGATTTCGCCCTGATAGCCATAGCGACCACGCAGCAACCAGGCTAAAGAAAACAAACGGCCATCAGCAAGATCGGGGAAATCCAGTTCAATCAATTGTATGCTGTTCAAGTCTTGCGCCAGTGCAGCAACAGCATCGCCAGGCACAAGTCTTACCCCGAGTTTGCCGGTATGATTCAATAGCTGAGCTTTTTCACTTTCCCAACGCGCTAAAGAAACCGTGATGTCTCCAGTACTCAGTGGATCATGTTCAGCAATGTAGTGCCAGCCGTTATCAACAATATGATTATCTTTAATTATTTTCATAAACCCGTTCCTTAAAGGGTGCAATGCCTACGCGATTGACCATGTCCAGAAACGGCTCATCATCCAAACGCTGTTTAACGTAAACATCCAGTATGGTTGTTATGGTGTTGGTAACCTCGTGTTTAGCCACCGCAGGCCCTAAACGCTCGCCTATGGCCGCTTCATTTTCCGATGAGCCACCCAAGGTGATTTGATACCATTCGACACCTTTCTTATCCACGCCCAGTATGCCGATATGACCGACACTTTGGTGCGCACAGCCATTCATACAGCCGGACATATTGATTTTTAATTCGCCAATGTCATGCAGATAATCCATGTCGTCCAGCGCTGCATTGATTTCTTTGGCAATGCCGATTGAACCCGCATTGGCCAGTGAACAAAAATCCAGGCCTGGACAGCAAATCATGTCGGTTGCTGTGCCAATGTTAGGAGTCGCCAGTTTTAAGCCATCAAGCTGTTGCCAAAGGGCAAACAGGTCGCCCTGTTTAACGTCGGAAAACACCAGATTTTGTCGATGCGTGACCCTGATTTCGCCAAAACTGTATTGGTCGGCAAGATCGGCAACTGCATCCAGTTGCTGATCGGTCATGTCGCCCGGCGGTGTATCCGGCGCTTTCAATGACAGGTAGACAGCCTGATAGCCTGGCATTTTATGGCGTGCGGTATTGTACTTATACCAGGTGGCAAAGGCTTTATTGTTGGCTAGCTGTTCAGCAAAGCTTATATTTTGGTCAGCATCAGCCTCATAAGGCGGTGGCGTAAAATGGGTTTTTACCGCAGCGACACGCTCAGCACTCAGTTCCATGCCGTCTTTAATGAGCTGCCATTCGGCTTCCACCATCGCGTTAAACTTTTCCAGTCCGGTTTCCCTGACTAGAATTTTAATCCGTGCTTTGTACTTGTTGTCCCTGCGGCCAAACAGGTTGTAAATACGCAAGATGGCTTCAAGATACGACAATAAATGCTGTTGTTCCAGATACGGTTTAATCACTTGGCCAATAACCGGTGTACGCCCTAAACCGCCGCCGATGAGAACTCGAAACCCAACCTCACCGGTTTCATTTTTAACTAAATGCAGGCCAATATCGTGAAATTGCGTGGCCGCACGGTCGCGTTGTGAGCCACTGACGGCAATCTTGAATTTGCGCGGCAAGTAGTCAAACTCAGGATGCAGGGTCGTCCATTGACGAATGATTTCGCAGTAAGGCCGTGGGTCTTCAATTTCATCAACGCATACACCGGCCAGATGATCGGAGGTGGTGTTACGCATACAGTTGCCGCTGGTTTGAATGGCGTGCATCTGCACACTGGCTAATTCTTCCAGTATATCAGGCACTTCTTCTAATTTCGGCCAGTTGTATTGGATATTTTGCCGCGTGGTGAAATGACAGTAATTTTTGTCATACTTGCGGGCAATATGCGCCAGCTTGCGGATTTGTTTGGAGTTCAGTAATCCATACGGCCCTGCAACCCGCAACATCGGTGCATGGATCTGTACATACAGGCCATTTCTTAGCCGTAAGGGGCGAAACTCATCCTCGGAAAGTTCGCCTTTTAAAAAACGTTCGGTTTGTTTTCTAAACTGGGCGACGCGTTCATCGACAAGTCTTTGGTCAATTTCGTTGTATCGATACATGATTGGCTTTACAGGAGTACTGTTTGAATACGTTTAATAACAACGGTTAATCATATACTGCAAGCCATAAAATGACAAAATTTATTCTATAATGATAGAATCAGCGGTTAATGCGTGGTTTTCGGTTTATATAATTCTAAAAGTTTAAGAGGGGAAAGTGGTGCGATCGTTATTCGTTTTGTTGTTTGTTTTGTTGTTGCCGGAATTGGCGATGGCTGCTGAATTTGAAAGTCTTGGCCTGACTGGAACGCAGCGCGGTATTTATACGGTTTTGATTTTTATCATTGCCTATGGCTTTGTCATGACCGAGGAATTTACGCATTTGCGTAAATCCAAGCCGGTTATTTTGGCGGCGGGCATTATTTGGGCGCACGCGGCAGTTTTGGCTGCCCAGGCCGGTGTTTCTGCCGAAGACATGCACAAGGCGTTTGAGTACAACCTGAAAGAATATGCGGAATTGATGCTGTTCTTGCTGGTGGCGATGACGTACATCAATTCCATGTCTGAGCGTAATGTGTTTGAGGCGCTGCGTTCCTGGCTGGTCAGAAGACAGTTTGGTTACCGCAAATTGTTTTTAATTACCGGTGTCATCACGTTCTTTTTATCATCGGTTGCTGATAACCTGACCGCTGCGTTGTTGGTCGGTGCGGTAGTTTTGGCGGTAGGTTCTGATAACCCCAAGTTTGTCAGCATTGGTTTTGTCAATCTGGTGGTGGCGGCGAATGCCGGCGGCGCATTTTGTCCTTTTGGTGACATTACTACGCTGATGGTTTGGCAAGCGGAATACGCTGAGTTTTTTGATTTCTTTAAGTTGTTTGTACCGTCTTTAGTTAACTATGCAGTACCTGCGGCGGTAATGTATTTTGCAGTGCCGGATGAGCAGCCTAAAGCATCCAGTGAAGCGGCTGTACAGTTAAAACCCGGTGCGATTGTTATTTGTGCCATGTTTTTAGGCACGATTGCAACTGCGGTAAGCTTTAAGCAAGTGCTGCATTTGCCGCCTTTTATGGGCATGATGGTCGGTTTGTCTATATTAATGTTCTACGGCTATTTCCTGAAAATAAAATTTCGTGTTGAAGGCGACGGCGAAGGTGGTTTCGATATCTTCAATAAAGTCCGTCATGCGGAATGGGATACTTTGTTATTTTTCTTCGGTGTGGTGTTTGCAGTAGGCGGTTTGGGGTATATCGGTTATCTGGAACTGCTGTCTGGCGCAATGTATGAAACTTTAGGGCCAACAACAGCCAATATCTTGGTCGGTTTAATTTCAGCGATTGTGGATAATATTCCGGTGATGTTTGCGGTATTGAACATGAATCTGGATATGGATTTGTATCAATGGTTGTTAGTCACCTTGACAGCCGGTGTCGGTGGCTCGTTGTTGTCTGTCGGATCTGCGGCTGGCGTGGCGTTAATGGGTCAGTCTGATCACAAATATACTTTCTTTAGCCATTTGAAATGGACTCCTGCCATTGCAGCAGGTTATGCCGCTAGTATTCTTACGCATTATTTGATTAATGGTTAAGATACTTGATTAAAAACTGACAGAGTCAGTTAAGTTGTTGGTTGGATAAAATCGGGAACATCATGTTCCCGATTTTGTTTTGTCCACCGATTCAATGCCAGCTGCTTAGGGTTTAGCGTTAGTTTTTCTACTAAGGTTAGCTAATAATCAGTCGATTTTCCTACGCATATAGCACAGTGGTATTCGTGCCATCTCCCCCAGTTTTTAGAGGCATTCCATGACAGACAAAATGAATATCAAGCAGGTGCTTTTTAACCGGCGCATGTTGATTTGTATATTCACGGGCTTTAGTTCCGGTTTGCCGCTGTATATCCTCATCAGTTTAGTGCCTGCGTGGTTACGTACCGAAGGCGTGGACTTGAAGGCGATTGGCTTATTCGCACTCATTCAATTGCCATTCACCTGGAAGTTTCTTTGGTCGCCGCTGTTTGATCGCTACATTCCGCCGTTGGGACGGCGACGTGGCTGGTTACTGATTTCTCAAATAGCGTTATTGCTGATTATTCCGGCTTATGGTTATTTGAATCCCAAACTGGATTTATGGGCTATCGCTTATCTGTCTCTAATAGTAGCGTTTTTCAGTGCCTCACAAGATATTGTGCTGGATGCTTATCGTCGTGAGTTGTTGTTGGAAGCAGAGCTGGGTCTGGGCAATGCCATTCATGTGAATGCCTACAAAATTGCCAGTTTGGTTCCAGGCGCATTATCTTTGGTGTTGGCTGACCATTTGCCTTGGGCTAGCGTCTATCTCATCACCGCCTTGTTCATGTTGCCTGGCATTGTTATGACGCTTTGCGTCAGTGAACCGATCCTGAAAGGTGCGCCCAAGACTTTAAAAGCGGCAGTGATTGAACCTTTTGAAGAATTCCGTAGCCGTGGCTTAAAGCCAGCGTTGTTAATACTGGCCTTTATCTTCTTTTACAAGCTGGGCGATAGTATGGCGACGGCACTGGCTACGCCGTTTTATCTCGATATGGGCTTTACTAAAACCGAGATTGGCCTGATTGCCAAAAATGCCGGTTTGTGGCCTAGCGTTATTGGTGGTTTATTGGGTGGGATTTGGATGATTCGCTTAGGCATCAATCGCGCCTTGTGGATCTTTGGTGTGGTGCAGATGGTGGCTATATTGGGCTTTGCTTGGTTAGCAATGCTGGGGCATAATCCTGTATGGTTGGCGGTGGTGATTGGTGTTGAAGCTTTGGGTGTCGGTTTAGGAACCTCGGCTTTTGTGGCTTTTATCGCCCGCACTACGCACCCACTTTATACAGCCACACAATTTGCCTTGTTTACCAGTTTGGCCGCCGTACCACGCACGTTTGCCAATGCTGCTACCGGTTATATGGTGGAATCATTGGGCTGGAAAACGTTTTTCTTGATCTGTTTTGGGCTTGCCATTCCGGGCATGTTGCTGTTGTTTAAGGTTGCGCCGTGGAATGAGAAAGAATAAATTGTTCAAGGTTCAAGTGCTACGTATAGGGTGTTAATTTTTAGTTTTTTCCACAAGAAACACGATAATCGATAGTAGGCGGATACTTATGTTTCATAGAAGCGGTCTGTTTCAGCCAAGTATTTTCGTGTCTTTTGTGCTTTTCGTGGACAAATCTTAAAATCAGCTATAAATCATAATCAACAATAAGCGGCGCGTGATCGGAAAAGCGTTCGTCTTTGTAGATACTAGTGCCGATTATCTTGTCTTTAAGTGCGGTGCTGACAACCTGATAATCAATCCGCCAGCCGACATTTTTTGCCCAGGCTTGGCCTCGGTTTGACCACCAAGTGTATTGATCGGCTTCCTGATTAACCACCCTGAAAGCATCAATCCACTGATCTTCGGCAAATAAAGTATCCATCCACGCCCGCTCTTCTGGCAAAAATCCAGAATTTTTTTGATTGCCACGCCAGTTTTTTAAATCAATGGCTTTGTGGGCAATGTTCCAGTCACCACAGATAATATAGTTTCTGCCGTCTTGTCCGCGTTCTTGTAACAAAGGTGCGAAATAATCCAGAAAGCTGAATTTGAAGTTTTGGCGCTCTTCGCCAGAAGAACCCGACGGTAAATACAGGGAAATAACACTCAAATTGCCAAATTGCGCTTCAATAAAACGGCCTTCGGCATCAAAATCAACTCTTCCAATGCCACTGATGACATTATCCGGTTTTGTCTTACAAAATACGGCAACACCGCTATAACCTTTTTTTTCGGCATCGTGATAAAAACAATGGTAATTTTTAGGAAAAAATGGGTCTTCACTGAGTTGGTTTATTTGTGCTTTAGTTTCTTGCAGGCAAATAACATCCGCATTTTGTTGCTGCATCCAGGGGAAAAAGCCCTTGCGTTCTGCGGAACGGATGCCATTGACATTCAAACTGATAACACGCATAAAAAATGGGTTGCGAATTTGTTGGGTAAGACGTATTATACGAGGTTCTTCAATAAGTGTGTAGCCCGTTTGTGGGTAATGTGAAAGTAATATGAAACCAGAAATTCACCCAAACTATAAACAAATTACTGTGACTTGTGGCTGTGGTAACGTATTTGTGACGGGCTCTGCCTTAGGCAAAGATTTGATGATAGAAGTTTGTTCTTCTTGTCATCCTTTCTATACCGGCAAGCAGCGCGTTGTCGATACCGCAGGTCGTGTTGATAAATTCCGTAAAAAATACGGAAAGTAATTGGTTTTGGCTAGATCCAGTTTCTGGCATCTGTTTTTATAAGGTGTTTACGGGATTGGATCTAAGCGATTTGTTAATCGCTTTATGCCGTTCAGGTAACGCTGACACGACTCTAAATTCCCCGCTTATCTCAGCTTTTGGGCTGTAATTTTCAACGAACAAATCCCACTTGTTTAACGCTCTCTTAATGCGTTTTTTGTTTATGCCACGCTCTAAATCTTGTCTGTAACAGCGTCACATGTTACGTTTAAGTACCGATTTTCAGATAATATCGCTAGTAATCCAAAAATCGATACAATGAGTTGATTGCTAAAACAATGACTCAACCACTGGCTTGGCAGCAGATGCTTTGTTAGTGCTGCTACGAGGCGCTGATGAGGTCGATTTTTTACGCGCACTTGTGGTCTTTTTGGCAGATTTTCCTGATTTCCCCGATTTTTCCTGCGATGACGTTCCCGCTTGCGCCATTAATTTAGGCGAATAATCCGACTGAAAAAACTCTCCCCCCTTCTGGATGATGCCTTTTGGCGGTATAAAGGGCAGCACCGGCGTGCCTTTTAGCGCGGTACGCATAAATTCAACCCACATGGGTAGTGCTGCTACGCCACCTGTTTCAAGTTTGCCAAGCGGTGCAAAATTATCAAAACCAACCCAGGCGCTGGCAGCAATCGAGGGTGTAAAACCGTTGAACCAAGCATCGCGTTGATCGTTTGTCGTACCGGTTTTGCCAGCCAAGTCAGATCTGCCTAAAACTTTTGCGTCAGTTGCAGTACCTTTTTGAACCACATCCCTCAGCATGGAATTCATTAAAAAGTTAATTTGCGGCGAAATAACGCGCGGCGCTTGTGTGGGTTTTGATTTTTTCTTATCAGAACAGGTGGGACAAGGTGTTTTCGGTTTGGCTTTAAAAATAACTTTGCCGTCGCTGGATTCGATATGTTCTATAAAATAGGGGTCAACAAGAAACCCGCCGTTGGCAAACGTGGCAAAAAACCGCGCCATTTGTAATGGTGAGGCGTGGCCGCTGCCTAGTGCCAAAGATAAACCTCTGGGTAATTGATCTTTAGTAAAGCCAAAGCGCAGTCCTGTTTTAATACCGACATCAATACCCATTTCTTTCAATAAGCGTATGGAAACGATATTTCTCGAATAGGTGATGGCTTTTCTGATGCTGGTCATGCCGTAGAATCTTTTGGTGTAATTTTCGGGTCGCCAGTCATTTTCCCGGCTTGGATCATGAACAACAATGGGCGCATCATTAATCGTACTAGCAGGAGAATAACCATGTTCAAGTGCCGCAGTATAAATGACAGGTTTGAAGCCAGAGCCGGGTTGTCTTTTGGACTGGGTGGCACGATTGTACTTGTTACGGGTAAAATCGAAACCGCCGACTAACGCTAAAATGGCACCGTCTTCTGGAGCCAAGGCGACAAATGCCCCTTGTACTTTGGGTATTTGTGTTAGTGCCCAGTTATCGTTCTTTAATTTGCGTACGCGAATGATGTCACCTACTTTCAGGTTTTTTCTGAGCGTATGGGCGCTTCTGCTGTTTTTCCATGCCACATCAATACTTGTATCGTTTTGTAATCTAGCAATGGCTTTTTGTGTGCTTAGGTTTACAATTGTGGCAGGGTAGGTATCGCCTACTACAGGGAGATCGGCAAACTTTGTATTTTTGTCGGCAGCCGATGGCGGCGATAGCTTGTAACCGTGCCGTTCATCATAGCTATGCAGGGTATGTTGTAACGCCTGGTTGGCGGTTTTTTGTAAAGAGGCGCTGATGGTTGTGTAGACATTCATGCCTGAAGTGTATGCGCGTTCGCCATATTGCTCAAACAGTTGTTGTCTTACCATTTCTGCCACGAAGGGGGCTGAGACTTCAGATGACGTGTATTGTAATTTGGCGGTGGAAGGCTGTTTGATGGCTTCTTTGTATTGATCTACCGTAACCATCTTGAGCTCAAGCATACGGTGCAGAACATAATTTCTTCTTATAATCGCGCGTTTTTCATTGGTGATGGGGTTGTAGGCAGAGGGTGCTTTGGGTAGGCCGGCAATCATGGCGTGTTCGGCAAGCGACAGTTTATTGAGGGGTTTACCATAATAAGTCTGCGTAGCGGCGGCGACACCGTAAGCGCTGTGCCCCATATAAATTTGGTTGAGATATAGCTCAAGGATTTTGTCTTTTGGATATTCCCGTTCCAGCTTTAATGCCAGAATGATTTCTTTTAATTTTCGGGTGTAGGTTTTTTCATTACTTAAGAAGAAGTTGCGGGTAACCTGCATGGTAATGGTGCTGCCGCCCTGACTTTTCTTGCCGGTCAATGCTAGCTGGAGAACTGCGCGTACCAAACCTTTGTAGTCTACGCCGGGGTGCTCATAAAAGTTGTCATCTTCGGAGGCTAAAAAGGCATTAATCAGTTGTTTTGGGACTTCTTCTATCGTTAGCGGGATGCGTTTATTGCCGCCAAACTGTGCGATTAGCAGTTTTTCCTTGCTGTAAATATTGAGGGGCGTTTGGTATTCAACGTTCTGTAGGGTTGAGGTGTCGGGCAGGTCATTCAGTAGGCGCATGTAGAACTGGTAGCCAGCAATCCCCGCTAAAAAGACAACAGCTATTAATAGTTTAGCAATTGATTTAAAGGTATTTCCGCTGAGTAGTTTTATTGCCACAGGTCTTTCCATTGAAATTTTACGTTGTCAGGAGTATAGGCGTTTTGTACGCTAAGGTTTGCGGAGTGAGTTTAGATAATTAAAAAATCCGCAAGCCTGCTGTGTGAAGTCATTAAGTAATAAAGGTTTTATTTTAGGGCAAGTACTCGTTTAATCTGGTTTCCAAGGCAGTATAGAGCAACATTGGTAACAAACAAATAAATTGAATATTTTTGCTTTTAAAATAAAAAACGCAACTATACTTTGGATTGCTAATTTTTTTTACTGTTTTGAGATAAATTTAAGAATATTAGCCAATTAATTATCACGTTTTAAGGGTGTCGCATGAAGTGGTTTGGACGTAAGCAGGGTGCAGTACTTGGACTTGATATCAGTACGGTAGCTGTAAAGTTACTGGAGCTGAGTAAGTCCGGCACCCGTTATAAAGTTGAAAGCTATGCTGTTGCACCGTTACCGCAATCGGCGATTATTGATAAAACCATGGTTAGCACCGATGTTATTGCGGATGCCATAAAAGCGGCTGTCAAGCAGTCGGGAACAAAGCTCAAATATGCCGCAGTTGCGGTTTCTGGCGCGGCAGTAATGACCAAAATAATTACTATGCCCAAAGCATTGACTGATGATGAAGTCGAAGAGCAGATTATGATTGAGGCCGATCAATATGTGCCTTATGCCTTGGATGAAGTCAGTCTTGATTTTGAGATCCAAGGGATCAATGAGCAAAACCCCGCGATGGTTAACGTTATGTTGGCCGCTTCAAGAAAAGACAATGTCGATGACCGTGTTGAGGCGCTCACTAAAGCAGGATTAAAAGCCCGGGTTGTTGATGTAGAAGCGTTTGCCATGGAAAACGCATTTAGTTTGTTGGCTGATCATCTGCGTAGCTCAATGGCTGGGCAGACCGTTGCCATTGCCGATATAGGTGCAACGCTGTCTACGCTAAACGTACTGCATGAGGGACGTACTGTATATACCCGTGAACAGGTATTTGGTGGCAAACAATTGACGGAAGAAATTCAGCGTCGTTATGGACTCTCCTGCGAGGAAGCCGGTTTAGCAAAGAAACACGGCGGTTTACCCGACAATTATATTGTGGATGTCTTAGAGCCTTTTAAACGCGCGGTTGTGCAACAAATTGCCAGGTCGTTACAGTTTTTTGTCTCGTCAAGTGCCAATAAAAATATTGACTGCATTATTTTATCAGGGGGCTGCGCCTCAATACCCGGCATTGAAAAAATGGTATCGCAAAGTTTAGGGGTAAATGCGTACATCGCCAATCCTTTTATTGATATGACCCTGTCATCTAAAGTAAAGCCGCAAACCTTGAGTAATGACGCTCCAGCGATGATGCTGGCCTGCGGATTGGCACTGAGGAGTTTTGACTGATGGCAAAAATCAATTTACTGCCCTGGCGTGATGAGTTGCGCAAAAAGAGAAAAAGGGATTTTTTTACCGCGATGGGCTTGTCGGCCTTGCTTACACTGATGGTTATTGGCGCTGTTCATGGCTATATCGAAGGTTTAAAAGCGTATCAAACCCAAAGAAACACGCTATTGCAAAATGAAATCGCAATGCTTGAGAAAAAAATAGTTGAAATCAGAACCATTGAAGAAAAAAAGAGCAAGTTGCTGGCGAAGATAGATTTGATCCATAAACTCCAGGCCAGTCGTCCGGAAATTGTGCATTTATTTGATGAAATTCCGAAAGCAACGCCGGATGGTGTGTTTTTGAGCAAGTTTAGCCAGGTGGGTTCGTCATTGATTTTTGAAGGTAAATCGCAATCCAATGCTAGGGTTTCTGCGTTTATGCGAGCCATTGATGTATCGCCGTGGCTGGATGCGCCAAGGCTGGATGTCATACAGGTACCCAAAACCGAAAATGGCGAGCAATTAAGTGATTTTGTGTTACATGCGACCTTGGGTGGAAACAAGACTAAAACTGAGGCTGGCAAATGAACCTATCAGAGATAAATTGGGATATCAATGCCGCCGGAACCTGGCCATTGCCGGTTAAAACAGCAGCAACGCTGATTGTGTGTGCTGTGGTTATGCTGGGAGGTATCTATTTGGATACTTTGGATCAGTTGGACGGTCTTGATGCGATCAAAAAGACAGAACAGGAATTAAAGACTACTTTTGAATCTAAACAGAAAAAAGCCGTTAATCTCCAAGATTACCAAAAACAGCTCAGCGATATTGAATCGTCACTGGAAGTGATGATCAGGCAAATGCCGACAGAAGAAGAGGTGGCTAGTTTGTTAATAGACATTTCACAAACAGGTTTGGCCAGTGGTTTAGAGTTTAAGCTGTTTAAACCAAGCGGGCCGGTGCGGCAAGAATTTTATTCGGAATTGCCGATTAATATCCAGGTCACCGGAAAATACGAAGAATTAGGGTTGTTTGTTAGTGGTCTGGCATCGTTGCCGCGTATTGTTACGGTTCATGATGTCAATATGGTTCCCCAAAGTAAAGAGGGTAAAGACGGCATTATGCTGATGAACGCTACGGTAAAAACCTATAACGAAGGCAGTAATGAGTTGGGTGTCAAGCCCGGTAAACCTGTCAACAGGAAGCGAGGCTAGCCAATGTTAGAGAATATTGCCGCACCGTCAATGCGACTTGGCTGGATCATTTGCCTCATTTTATTAACCGGTTGTGGCGAAGATGATTTTTCTGACCTGAATCGCTATATAGCAGAAGTGAAAGCGCGTCCCAAAGGCCCTATTGAACAACTGCCAGAGGTTAAGGTTGTCGAGCCTTTTATTTTTAAACCCGAAGGTTTGCGTGACCCTTTTCAGCCAGTTATGCAGCCTGAAGAAGAGGAAGTCGAAGTTTCCAAAAGTAACGGTATAAAACCGGATACCACCCGTCGCAAAGAAGAGCTGGAAGCTTTTCCTTTAGACGGCTTAAAAATGGTGGGTACGGTTGTTAAAAATTCAAACCTATGGGGTTTGGTTAAAGCCAGTGATAACACAATTCATCGGGTTCAGGTTGGTAATTATTTGGGGAAAAATTATGGAAAGATTATCCGTATTGTTACCGACAAAATTGAGGTTATGGAAATAGTATCTGATAAGCCTGGAACTTGGCGTGAACAGCAGGCTTCATTAGCCTTGGCTGAGTAATTTTGAGGATTAAAAATGGAGAATAAACAAGGTGGCACAATGGTAAACATGACGTGGCGTTTTTTGAGAGTACATTGCTGGATTGCCTTTCTGTTGTTGTTCCAGATGGCATCGGTTGCTGCGAATGAGCTTGCTATTTCCAATATTGATGTGGCGACGGTGGCAGGAGACAAGTTGCAAATACAGCTGGAGCTAAATGGTCCTGCGGTTACGCCCAAGGTGTTTCATACTGATAATCCGGCCAGAATAGCGATAGATTTGGTGGGTGTTAAAAGTGCGCTGGCAAAAAAAATGTACCCGATAAACCAGGGGTCGGTTACCAGTGTTTATGTGGCAGAAGCGGCTGACAGAATTCGGATTGTTGTTAATATGATGGAAGCAACGCCTTTTGAAACCACAGTTGAGGGTAATAAAATATTGCTAACACTGAATGGTTCGGGTGCTGTTTCATCGGGCTTATCAAAGCCGCATTATCCTGAGAGAAGCAGCAATTCTGCGATGAATACCTTAATGCCTGAGCAGGCGATTAACGGTTTTGATTTCAAACGCGGTGATAATGGTGAAGGCAGGATTTTAGTTTCGCTGGCCAATCCTAATACCATTGTTAATAGCAGGGAAGAGGGCGGAAAAGTAGTCGTTAGTTTTGTTAACACCCGTTTGCCTGAAAACTTGGCCAAACGTCTGGATGTTTCTGAATTTGCCACCCCCGTTAAAACTATTGATGCCACTATGTCCAGTCGTGAAACGACGGTGACGGTATCCTTGCAAAACAATTTGTACGATTATTCCTTGTTCCAGTCTGATGGTTTGTTGACGATTGAGTTTAGGCCTTTGACCAGTGCCGAAAAAGAAGTGCTGGACAGCAAGCGGGTAAAATATACCGGTGACCGGTTATCGTTAAATTTTCAAGATATAGATATCCGCAGTGTAATTGCTATTTTGGCTGAATTTACCGGACAGAATGTGGTGGCCGGTGATGAAGTCGTGGGTACAATTACCCTAAAACTGGATGATGTGCCTTGGGATGAAGCTTTGGACTTTATTATGATGACCAAAGCATTGGAAAAATTTGAAACCGGTAATGTGACGTTGATAGCGCCCATCGGGAAAATTAAGGAATATAAAGAAAAACAAAGAGAGACTGAAAAAGTTGTTGAGCAGTTAGACCCTTTGATAACAGAATACATTAAGATTAACTATGCCAGAGCTGAGAACTTTCGTAATTTGTTGAATGGCTTGGATACCGGTGCGTTTGGTAGTTGTGGGTCTAGTAAATCGTCTGGCGGTGGCAGTTCCGGTTCAAGTTCAAATAATTCGGCCCCCATTGGCATGTTGACAGTGGTGACAGGGGGGCAAAACCAACAAGGAACTGACAATTCCAAACCCCCTCAGAATGAACAGTTTAGAATCTTGTCGTCACGCGGTTCTGCGGTAGTGGATGCCAGAACCAACACTTTGATTATCAGAGAAACAGCTAAACGCCTGGAAGAAGCCAAGAAACTGATACGCAGACTGGATGTGCCGGTGCGCCAAGTGATGATTGAATCCAGAATTGTAATAGCTACCAATAAATTTGCCAAAGAAATGGGCGTTAAGTTTGGTACGGCAGGTTTTGGTAGTGATGGCTCTACCCAATTTGGTATCGGTGGCAGGGGTACAAAAGGCACGCCGCAGACAGGGACAACAAATTTCAATATTGATGAAGAAGGTAAGAGAACAGAAACAACAACTGGTGAGCCTGCAAAAGTAGAGTTCAATGATATGCTGGTGGATTTAGGTGCGGCGGTAGGTGCAGGCAGTGGTGGCGCTCTGGCGTTAACCCTGGTAAAAGGTGCTGACTACGTGTTAAATCTGGAGTTATCCGCATTACAAGATCAAGGCTTGGGTGAATTGGTATCCAACCCGCGTGTAATGACTTCTGATCGTTGTCAGGCCACCATTAAGCAAGGTGTGCAAATTCCGTACCAAACCGTCAGCCAAAACGGTACACAAACCCAGTTGGTTGATGCGGCATTGCAATTGGATGTATTACCGCAAATTACCCCTAGTGGTAGTGTTGTTATGCAGCTAAAGATCACCAAGGATGCGCCGGGAGCAATTACACCTGATGGTGTCGGTATTGATACCAGGCAGATTAGCACCAACGTGCATGTGATGGATGGCGAAACTGTTGTGCTAGGCGGTGTTTTTGAAGGTACGCAGCAAAACAATACCAATAAAATACCGTTCTTTGCGGATTTGCCGGGTGTTGGTTTTTTGTTTAAGAAAACCTTTAAGCAGGACGATAAAACCGAACTGTTGATTTTTGTGACACCAAAAATTATCACGGATAATACGATAAAAGATTGATCGCTTCTACTTGCGACAAAAAGGGGGCATAATGCCCCCTTTTTTAATGATAAATTTTCGAGAAAAAACGTATAGTGCGACGAGAAAATATATATTTAATAGGGCTTATGGGGACAGGAAAAACGACCATAGGACGCCAGTTAGCGAAATCTGTTAAATTGCCTTTTTATGACACGGATAAAGCCATTGAAGAAAGTACTGGGGTAGACATCCCTACTATTTTTGAATTTGAAGGCGAAGAAGGTTTTCGTGATCGTGAGCAAAAAATGGTGCAGCAACTGACACAGCTGAAGGGTATTGTGCTGGCAACCGGCGGCGGTACTGTGCTGCGTGAGCAAAATCGCAATATGCTGAAGCAAAATGGCTTTGTGGTGTATTTGCAGTGTCCGATAGATCGCATTTTAGAGCGTACCCGTCGGGATACCCAAAGGCCGTTATTACAAACTGAAAATCCCAGGGATCGACTGGAAGGTTTGCACAAACAACGCGAGCCGCATTATTTGGCCTGTGCCGATTTTACAATTGATACAGGAACAATGCCCAGTAAGGCTGTTGTCAATCGCATTCTGGAAGAATACCGGGCTACTGTAAACCCATGAAAAAATTAACAGTGGAGCTGGGTGAGCGTAGCTACCCTATTTATATTGGTTCTGGTTTGTTAAACCAGGCTGATATTTATCGAAAACATATCAAATCTGTGCAAGTGCTGGTGGTTAGCAACGAAAAAGTGGCCGCCTTGTATTTGGATGCCGTGTTAAATCAGTTACAAGACTACCGTGTTGAAACTGTTATCCTGCCCGATGGCGAATCGTTTAAGACCTTGGAACACGTTACTCAGGTTTTTGATACGTTGCTGGCTGCCAAATTTAGCCGCAATGCCACGTTGATTGCCCTGGGCGGCGGCGTTATTGGCGACATGGGTGGATTTGCGGCGGCATGTTATCAGCGCGGCATCGCTTTTTTGCAAATACCAACTACTTTACTGGCGCAAGTCGACTCCTCCGTGGGCGGTAAAACCGGCGTAAATCATCCGCTAGGTAAAAACATGATAGGCGCTTTTTATCAGCCACAATGTGTAATTGCCGATGCCGATGTTTTGGATACCCTGGATGATCGTCAGTTATCGGCAGGATTGGCCGAAGTCATTAAATATGGTTTAATCAGGGATGCGACATTTTTTGTCTGGCTGGAAAACAATATCGATGCCTTATTGGCCAGGGATAAAACGGCTTTGTCTTATGCCATTGAGCAGTCCTGTCTTAACAAGGCGCAAATTGTTGCCGAAGACGAAACTGAAACCGGTGTGCGTGCCACGCTCAATCTGGGCCATACTTTTGGTCATGCGATTGAAACCGGAACTGGCTACAGTGAGTATTTACATGGTGAAGCCGTGGCTATCGGTACCTGTCAAGCAGCGGATTTATCCAGAAGAAAAGGCTGGTTGGGCGATGCGGACGTAGAACGGATTGTTGCATTGTTTAAACGCGCAAGATTACCCGTACTTCCCCCCGCGCAGATGGACTGCGAACAGTTTTTAGCACTGATGGCAGTTGATAAAAAGAATGTCGATGGCTTGATTCGCTTAATCCTGTTAGAAAAAATCGGTGTAGCGACACTGCCGACAGGTGTGGAACGCTCACTTTTGGAACAAACACTTAAACAATACGGCAGACAGTAACCGTATGGTGATATAAACATGACTGAATTGAAAAACGATACCTTTATTAGGGCACTGTTAAAACAACCCGTTGAACAAACGCCAGTGTGGATGATGCGTCAGGCGGGGCGGTATTTGCCGGAATACAGAAAAGTCAGGGAAGAAGCCGGTAGCTTTTTGAATTTATGCACCAATCCTGAACTGGCCTGCGAAGTGACCATGCAGCCATTACGGCGCTTTGATTTTGATGCCGCCATTCTGTTTTCCGACATCCTGACTATCCCCGATGCGATGGGACTTGAATTATGTTTTACTGAAGGCGAAGGCCCCAAGTTTGGCAAGCCGGTCAGAACCATCGCTGACGTGCATAAACTGCCCATTCCCGATCCCGAAGTTGAGTTGCGTTATGTTATGGATGCAGTACGCTTAATCAGAAAGACGTTAGGCGGTAGTGTGCCGTTAATTGGTTTTTCTGGTAGTCCCTGGACGTTGGCGACCTATATGGTGGAGGGTGGCAGTAGCAAAACTTTTCGTTTGGTTAAAGGTTTGATTTACGAACAACCTGCTGTTGCCCATATCATGCTGGATAAGCTGGCGCAATCGGTAGCCGCGTATCTTAACGCACAGATTGAAGCAGGTGCTCAGGTGGTGATGTTATTTGATACCTGGGGCGGCGTACTGACTTCAGAAGACTATGCGCAGTTCTCTTTGTATTATGCTAAACAAGTACGCTCCTTGCTGAAGACATCGCATGATGGCCAGCAAATACCGGCAATATTGTTTACCAAAGGTGGTGGTTTATGGCTGGAAGATATGGCAGATGCGGGTTATGATGCACTGGGTCTGGATTGGCAGACCGATATACACAAGGCCAGGACTCGCGTGGGAGATCGTGTGGCTTTGCAAGGCAATATGGATCCGGTCTTCCTGTACGCGCAGCCGGATGATATTATCGAAAAGGTTAAAACTATTTTGCAGGGTTACGGTTCTGGAAGTGGGCATGTATTTAATTTAGGACATGGCATTTTGCCGGATATGAACCCTGAGCATGTTAAAGTGATGGTCGATGCTGTGCATGAGTACAGCCGGGTGTACCATCAGTCGTAACGTTGATTAAGAGAGGATTTTACGATGAAGAAATTACCGTTTTTAATACTTGCCAGCCTATCACTTGTTAATACAGGTGTATGGGCAGCTAATGCGGCTAAAGCTACCGACATTGTTGTTTACAGAAGTCCGAGTTGCTCATGTTGCGGTAAATGGCTGGAGCATTTGAAACAAAATAACTTCAATGTTCAAGATATTGTCACCGAAGATGTGCAGGCGATGAAAAACAAGCACGGTGTTACGCCAGAGCTGGCTTCTTGTCACACTGCCATTGTTGACGGTCATGTGATTGAAGGCCATGTACCCGCCGAGGATATCGTTGCCTTACTGAAAACCAAGCCGAAAGATGTTGGCCTGGCTGTTCCGGGCATGCCTTCAGGAACACCCGGCATGGAAATGGGTGGCAAAAAAGATGCTTACGATGTGATCAGCTTTGACAGCAAAGCACACACCGAAGTTTTTAAACATTATACGAGTAATCAATGATACTTGCAGGTGATGTCGGTGGTACAAAAACCATTTTAGCGTTATTTGGCGCTGGAAAAGATGGCTATACGTGTGTTAAAAAAGAACGTTATGCCAGTGCAGACTTTGCAACGTTCAATGAATTACTGGGCTTGTTTTTAGGTAATGCAAATCACCCACAAGTCAGTGTTGTTTCTATTGGTGTAGCAGGCCCTATTGTAGAGGGTGATTGCCATGCCACTAATTTGCCGTGGCTATTAAATCGCTCAGAAATTGGCCAGTATGTCGGAACGCAGAAGGTTTTTCTGATTAACGATTTGGAGGCCAGCGCGTGGGGTTTACTGGCTTTACCCGAACAGCTGTTTGTCGAGTTAAATCCAGATGCCGAAGTGTCGAAGGGTAACCATGCGGTCATTGCCGCTGGAACAGGCCTAGGTGAAGCTATTATGGCTTGGGGTGGGACTAAACACCACATTATTGCGACCGAAGGTGGCCACAGCGATTTTTCCCCGCGTAATGCGCAGGAAATTGCCTTGCTTACCTTCATGCTGGCAAAGTATCCCGATCACGTCAGCTATGAGCGACTGGTTTCCGGTGAAGGCCTGGTCAATATTTACCGTTTTCTTGAGCAATCGGGTTACGCGACTGCCGATGCCAGCATCGAAAAACAACTGTTAGAACAGGATGCCGCCGCAGTTATTGGTGAAATTGGCGTAACAGGTGGTGACGCACTGTGTGTAGAAGCGGTGCGTTTATTTTGTCGGCTTTATGGTGCCGAGGCCGGAAATTTGGCGCTTAAATGTTTGCCTTATGCCGGTGTGTATTTGGCAGGTGGTATTGCCGCAAAGATATTGCCTGTCTTAAAAGCAGGGCATTTTATGGATGCCTTTCTTGCTAAAGGCCGCTGTAGGAAAATATTACAGCGCCTGTCGGTTAAAGTCTGTATAGAGCCTGAAGTTGCCTTACTGGGTGCGCTGGATTATGCCTTGAGTAGGGCGGTTACGCTTTAATCTCTCCGCTCTAATGAGTGACGCTCCTTAAGTGAGATAAAGTAGAGGCGCAATATCCTTGCGTCTCTACTCAATAGCAGTGATTTCCAAAGCCGCCAAGGCTAAAAAATAAACGTATAACTCGTCTCCCTGAATCAGTCACCAAGGCTGAACTAGAACTTTACAGCGCGTATAAAGCAAATCTGTTAGAGTCTCAATTGCATTTTTTTCAGTTATCCAATAGACTGGATTTTTATGTAACTCATTGCATTTGTATAACTCTTCATCTGTTTTATACCAATGTGTGTCGCTAAAATTATAACAACATTGCAACAATGGAAACTAATAGCGATCTAAAAAACAGCAGTAGTGGGCTGGGTAGTTTAATTAACCGTGCCCAAACACTTTTTGTCGGCATGTTAAGAATATGGTCTATCCCGATTGTACTGATGCTCAGCGTCGCGTCGGGATTTACGACTTATTATGGTATGTCGTATTTTATTACTCCCTGGATTGCCTTGATAATTACTATTGCAATCCAGTCAATTATTGTCATTTGTTCACTTGAAATTGCCGGTATACACTGGAAAGCTAATCGGGTGCGTTTTTTAAGTGTACTCCTATCTTTGTTGGTGGCGATCACCGCTTCTATCACCTTTTCGTATTTCAAGTTTTACGAAGTTTCCGAAAGCGAAACCATGCATATTACGCGGTTAAGAGGGGTTCAAAAAGACGTTAACGATTATCTGGTTTCTGTTTTGGCCGCTAAAAGCGGGCTATTAAAACAACAACAAATCGAAGTAAACAATGCGGCAGAGCAAGAATCTCAAGCGTATTTTGGCACCCACCCCCAAGTTTCTCCCGAATATAGGAATGTAGTCGGTACTGGGAAATTTTGGAAGCATTACAACCAGATACACCTTGCCAAAAAAGAACAACTCAAACAGATGGAGCAAGGTTTTCAGTTAATGGACGGCGAAATTCGCAAACTGCAAAATAAGCTCAACCAATTGGATGGTGATGCGCAAAATAGCTATAAAGACATAGTGACAGGATTGCAGGAAATCCAGTTAAAGTCTAATCAACTCGCCGCGAGCAGCGGCTATACTGTGCCGCAAGCGCCGATGCTGATGCCTTACGCGCAGTTTATCCAAGGGATGACACCTTCATTTGCTATGTGGAATAACTTTTCCTTGTTCGCATTTTTATGTGCAGGCATGGTCGATTTTTTCACATTTTTGCTGTCGTACCGGATGGAATTTACCGCACCAGGCCCTCTTAATGAAGATGAGCAGGAATTGGTTTTTGAATGTATCAAACAGTTTACCGAATTTCGCATCAATGAAAACGATGAACTGGAAATGGTGATTGAAAAATCTGATATTGAACGTGCCAGGCGCTACTCGGATTTGTCGCGCATGTTTGCCGTGGGTTTTTTATTAAGTCGCGGTTTTTTACGCAAAATCGACTCGCGTTCGGTCGAGTTCGCGCCTAACCTTTATCCGTTAATTGCCGAAAAAATGAGTACAAAGTTGAAGGCGCTGAAACTGGCATCAATGACTGAAGTACCACAATCCACAGCTAGCCCTGAGCCTGTTCAATCCCCTAATGAGGTGGTTTATGAGCAGCGATAATTCATTACTGGATGCCTGGTTAATCGAAGCAAAACTTGATTTGTTTAATAATCCGGTGCAAGAAGTTTGGGATCCGGGTTTTGATGGTGAGCGCCGGATAGTGCTGTCAAAATTAGGGCCTTACACCCGACTTTATGTACGACCGCAAAAATTTGTGCCGCGTTTTTTTCACACCGTCTATCCTTTGCCGGTTGAAGAATGGCCATTAACAATGGAAACGTCGTTGTACAGTGGTTTTTGTACCCTGCAAACCTGTTTGAATATTCATTTTCAAGCTACGTTTAATTACGCGCAACGCAACATGGAAGCGCTGGCGCACATCAATCAACAGGTTAAAAGCAGTTATGAGGGGTTGATACGGGATATTGTCGACGGTGAATTACGCAGCACTAAAGACGGTAATTGGGTGCTCACGGGGCTGGCAGCGCTTGAAAAGAAAATTGAAAATCTCATCAATGAAACCTTGCTGCTAAGGCATATTCAATGCCGCACCACTTGTACTTTAAAACCGTTGTTTGAGGAGTTGTCGGACGATGACGCGCTCGACGGCAAATTTGCCCAGGAAACGGTTTATCTTAATGTCTTAAAAAAGAATTTTGAATTCCGCGAGAAACATAACCAGGAGCTGTTTCGGCAAAGTGAAGAGCTGGAGTCGCAACGTTTGCAACACAAGCAAAAGCAACTGGAAAAAATGCAGCAAGAAGACGAAATACAACGTCAACAGCTGGCATTGCAAGCAGAAAATACCAGGCGATTATTGGAGGAGCAGGAAAAACAACTGGTTGAAGAATACGAAATAAAATCGCGCTTACATACACAAAAACTAACGCATGAAAAACAATTGCGAGAGTTGGAACAAAGTACAGAAATTCAAGCTATGCTGGCGCAGCAGCCGAAACAGCAAGAGCTGGAATTGCGCTTGCTCACCAATAAAATACAGCACGATACGCTGTTAAAAGAGCAGGAGCTGGATGCGGAAATCAAAATGTTTGAAATTCAGCAGACCAAATGGCATCAGGCGAAAGAGCAGCTACAAGCCGATAAAATTAAGCAGGAAGAGCGTTTAAAGAATCAGGAACTGGCAGCGGAAATTCGAGAGCAGGAAACCTATCAGCGCGAAAAACAAAAAATTCAGGAGCGTCTGGAAGTCGAAAAAATACAGCACCAAACCAAGCTTAAAGAAATGCAGCTGGAAGCCGAGCGTAAGGAATTGGAATTACTCGCCGAAGCGTCAAAATACAAGGAAAATTATTTGCACCGCGAAATTGAATGGCTGGTTTTGGATAAGCAGCGGGCTGAATTAACCCGTGCCATACGCGAAACGAAAATCAGCGATTTGTAGACATTGTTATCATTCGTTTAATGTAGTGTGGTAAGTATTCACTTCCCCTTTGAAAAAGGGGGATCGAGGGGGATTTATTTAAAAAATCTCCCTTTATGACTTTTGTGTGCTAACCCATTTTTTCCAAAGAGAGGGCTGAATGATTACGTAGTTTGACGGCTCACGGTATCTACTTGGCTCTTTCCTATTGCACTTTAAGTGCGGAGATCACTGCGCTGCGGTTGAGTTCCGGTACCAGAATATGGATAAAATCGTAAACGTAATCGCGTAAAAAAGCATCTTTGCGCAAGCCAAGATAGGTGGTACTGGCAGGAAATAGATGACTGGCATCCAGCATAGCCAAATTTGCATCGCGCTCAGGATTGTATGCCATAGCCGCCAGCAAACCGATACCCAAACCCAGATTCACGTAAGTCTTAATCACATCGGCATCAATAGCGGTTAGCACTACATTCGGCTCAAGACCTGCCTGATTGAATACCTGTTTAACAAGCGAGCCGCCGGTAAAGGCAAAGTCGTAGGTTATCAGCGGATAGCGCACAAGTTTTTCTAAAGTGAGCGGGGCATCATTCAGTAGTGGATGTTCTTGCTGGGTAACGATACAACGGTTCCATTGATAACAAGGTAAGCACAGCAGGTTTTCGTAAGTGTTGATTGATTCCGTGGCGATACCAATATCAGCCTCACCACTGGCAACCTGTTCAGCGACTTGCGTTGGATTGCCCTGATGTATGGTTAACGCGACATTAGGGTAAGCCTGCATGAATTGCTTAACCGCAACCGGCAAAAAATACCGCGCTTGGGTATGGGTTGTCGCAATCGTTAACGACCCTTTATCTTTTTGGGTAAACTCCTCGCCCACACGTTTGATATTTTCCAGCTCACGTAAAATTCGTTTGCTCAATGCCACAATGATTTCACCCGGCTCGGTAATGCCTACCAGCCGCTTGCCGTTACGTTGAAATATCTGCAACTTAAGCTCTTCCTCCAATAATTGGATTTGTCTGCTCACACCCGATTGTGAGGTGTGTAAAGTTTCGGAAGCCTGCGAAATACTCAGGTTCTGTCGGACTATTTCACGAATATAACGTAATTGAATCAGGTTCATTATTTTTACGTCGACCGCCTCCACACCACATCTTTAACAATTCTTAACAGTTTTAATCTAAAAAAAGTGTATAAAATATTTCTTTATGACTAAATTGCATATAGTTAGCATAACATATTATTAAAAAATGAAATACGTTACTGATATAGTGCGCCCAATTAAACACATTAAAACTAACAGGAGTTATTTGGCATGAATTGGATTTATTCGGTTTCAGGTTTTGCCGTAGGGTTATTAGTCGGTGTTACCGGTGTTGGTGGGGGGTCATTGATGACACCTTTGCTGGTTTTTCTGTTCGGCTTTAAACCGTCAGTTGCTGTAGGTACTGATCTTTTATATGCCGCGATCACCAAAACCGCCGGAGTTTGGGTGCATCATGGCAAGCATCGTTCAGTGGATTGGCCCATTGTCGCGTGGTTATCGTTGGGTAGTTTACCTTTCGCAGTCCTAACCTTGCTGGCCATTAAACATTTTATGGATATCGGCAAGGAGACCACCGGAATGATTACCTTCTCCTTGGGGATTGCCCTGTTACTGACAGCGACTTCTTTATTGATTCGTTCCGTGTTATTGCGTAAATCCCAAGCTTTAGGACAACTTGACGATGACTACAGTAACATGATGAATGCCGGACGTTTCTCACCGCGCTGGCAAATACCGGTAACGATACTGACCGGCGCTATTTTGGGTGTACTGGTTACCTTATCCTCTGTCGGAGCGGGAGCGCTGGGTACAGTCGCCTTGTTGTTTCTTTTTCCGCGTGAAAGCACCTTGAAAATTGTCGGCACCGATCTCGCCCATGCTATTCCATTGACTGCTGTCGCAGGCTGGGGACATTTTATGCTGGGTAACGTTGATCTTACCTTGCTGGGTAGTTTATTAGTCGGATCTATACCTGGTATCTGGATAGGCAGCCATTTAAGCGCAAAAATCCCCGAATATTATTTACGCCCTGTTTTGGCTTCGGTATTGTTGCTGATCGGTTTGAAGTTTGTGATGCAGTGAGGCGAGAAGTTATATTGTCTACTGGGTTATAGAACGAGGTCTGGTAATAAACGCAAAAGTCCTTATGCCCCAGAACACAACTGCGCCAAGGATGGCACCGGAAAAATTGGCAGCGGCATCATGCAGAGATAATTGTCTGGTTGCGGTAAACCAATATTGACAATATTCCATAAAAATACCGCTTAAGCCGCATGCCAAAACAACCATAGCGGTTATCATCAATGCGTGCCCTCTGCGAATAAACGCCAACATCAGAACAACTGACAATCCCGCGTAAGCACCGGCATGGGCGAGCATATCCCAAGTTAAAAAACCTAGCGCGACATCCGAGTTAGGCAGTATCCAAGGGTTGAGTGTCAAAAAAATAACAACGGCAATATAGATTATGAGTAGGCGTATCACGGTGGTGGTGCAGTAATAAATTGGGGGAAGGGAGGGGCAACTGCGGTTTATTCCAACCAGAACAAGACTAAGCAGTACTGCCATGATACATAGTTGAGCTTAATGTTCGCTTATGTAAGTCGCTACATTAGTTTTTTTTACAGAAAAGTCAACTAGTTTTACTTTCGTAATCGCTTAACCCGTATACGCGCTTTATCAATATAAGCTGGATAAATGTTACATCTGCTTGAATATCTGCATAGTGGGGATTAATCGATTTGCCCGCTTGGCACCGTAAACTGCCGTAATAATCTCTTTTTTGGCTTCCAGCCAGTCATGGATGTCATGGATGTCATGGCCGGGATTAAAGCCGCGTTTTTCGGCTTTATAGTACGCAGCTTCAGCAATCATGTGTTCTAAAACAGCGGGTTTAATTGGCGCTGTAGCAGGTGTTAGGGTTAGCCCAGACCAAGTTAAGCCCATGACACCTTGTGGTGTGTATTCATTGATACCGATTGCTGCCGGATTGGCTTCCAGACGTGAGCCAAACAGGCTATCCCACACCGATAATACCGCGCCGTAGTTACTGTCATGCTCTGAGCGCAGCACTGAGTGATGCGTGCGGTGTAAGTAAGGCACAATGATGATTTTACCTAGCCATTGTTCTCCCCTGAAAGTGATGTTGGTATGATGAAACATAATACACAGTGTAGTGATGGCCTCGCTGACCAGCACTATTATTTCGTCTATGCCAAATACCACAATACACAACGTCTTAAATAGATTGGTTAACGCTACTTCCAGAAAATGGAGGCGAAATGCGGTACTGAGGTTTAAGGTTGGGTCGCTGTGATGGACTTTATGAAACATCCACAAGCAATCAAAGCGATGGCAAACCCTGTGCCAGGCATACAGCACGCAATCAAGTGCCAAAAGTGATAAAAATGCTTTTAATGCCGGATTGGATATTCCACGGAGTAAGCCGTTATCGGCATAATATTTTGCCACCAAAAAGACCGAGCTGATCGACAGTACGGATAACAACACATTGTTGAACAGGAACAATCCCATGTTGGTGAGGTAGGATTGCTTAAGATTTTTCTTGGTCAGTTTTTCGCGTGGTGCGTGTAGCTCAATAAACATCAGAATACAAAAACCTAACAGCAGCGACATCGCAACCCAGGTTTTGGGTAACAGTGTCGGCCAGGGTATATCGAATTCAAATACCGTTATTAACGTGAGATAGTCGCTTAACATGGTTTTCTCCTAGTGGATGATTACCCTTTAGACTGCTCAAGCCTACCTGTTGAATATTACCGTTTGATTAAGGCTCTTTTTAAGACATTGCTAAATGTGCTGTCAAATTAAGGGTAGTTACATGAAACTTGTCGTTCCACACTGATAATTATAATAAAGCAATAATAATGCCAATTTAAATATCTTGCACCAATTCGTGTTTAAAATAGTCTATCCAGTTATTTATAAAATGTTTTTAGCCGGATAGTTTTTTGCAGTTCTTACAACAGGATGTTGTATTTTTTGAAAAATAAGTTGTCTTGTTGTGCATAATCGCACCGCTGTGCGTTAAATCAGTGCGATTTGCGTTCAGGGTAAATATTCAGCTGGATAAGAAGTCAATGATTGGCGTTGTAGATGTACCGTAGAAAAGATAGATTACGTTTCAAGCCATTTTATTTGCCTTCAACACCGCATTGACAAATAATTCGTAATTTGAAACTATTGCAAGGTGACTGCTTTCCTCAAACATAACATCTTATTTTCTTTAAAAGAAAATAGATAAAAACCTTACCGATTAATCCAATTTTGTAAAAAAACCATGAAAAACGTAACTTCTATTTTGATAACTCTGCCGTTGTTGATTTTGCTGCCACTAACCGCCTCAGCGCGGGTAAACGGTGTGCAAACGACAGCTAATGTGACTGTTACATCGTCTACTATCTGGACAGTTGTCTCTGCTAAACCCTTTAACACACCAAATCCCCAAACCTGCACTGTCAGTGGCAGTGCCGATGCTAGCAACCCCAATAAAAAAACCTTAGATAATCAATATCGATTTACTTTGACTATGGATAATGCCAATCCTGGCATTGATGGTGGCTGCGAGCGCCTTTTGGAATTTGATGATAACGCCAGTATTGACGATGAAGATACCAAGCAAATTGGTAGTACGTGTTTATTTACCAATGTTGGCGCAGGACAACATACAGTGCGCTGGTTAGTCCGCAAAGTTGCAAAAACACCGGCAGCCCCTGATATGGTTGTTACCGATAACTCACTTACGATTTCTTGTACCGATAATCCACTGTAATCTATCTGCAACTCATAAACGGCTGCGGTGTCGCGTTTAATGCTTTGATAACGTGTCGGCTACACAGGACATAATCCAGTCCAGTTCGGAGCGTGACAGGCTTTGATGGCAAGGTAAATGCAGTAAGTGTGTTCGATAATGCTGGCTGTTTGCACAGTCTGATTCTGCCAGCTCTTCCCAGCGCCAGATGGGTACGCCCTGTTTTTTGAGCGCTACAAACTGTTGCTCTGGATTATTGATAACTAATGGAAACATATAAGGTACTGTTTCATCGGTTAGCGCGTATAACGGATGCGCGTTAGCCTGGTTTTTTAAGTTATCGAACAGGTATTGATAATTTTTTCTTCGGCATTCAATAATGCGTTGATGAGATGAGAAACGCATGATCCATTTGGCGATATAGCTTCCCTGGGCATTCATTTTTTCAGGGTTAAACCAGAGAAAAGCCGAAGGCGTTGATGCAACATCGATTTTTGTAACATGATTTTTGGTGCGCAAACGCTCTATTTTTGTGATGACTTTACCTAAAACACCGGGTTTTGGGTAAAGCGTTGCTGTCTGTAAACAACTGTATAAGGCTTTTAGCTGTGTTTTAAAAGAGCGCGATTCTAAAGTAATTTCTTTTTGCAACGTTGGATTGTTGATTGTTAATAAACCGCCGTCAGGAATGGGGAAAAATTTTCGTGGACTGGCGATAGCTAAATCTCCCGCACAACTGCCGATTTTATTATTTAATCTATAATAAGCGTGGGCACAATCTTCAATCAGCGCGATACCATTTTTCTTGCATAGCTGTGCAATGTCGTCAAGATGCTGAAAAAAACCAAAATAATGTACGACAACCAATGTTTTGATAGGCTTTTTGGCTTGTAAAATCAGTTGTTGTATGTGATTTAAATTGGGCGATAAATCTTGGTTTACCTTGTAAAAATAAATGTCTGTTGTCAACCAGATTGCCGGCTCAATCATAGAGCCACAATGATAGGCAGGAAACAAGATAGCATTTTTGTCTGAATGACCGACTAATTGAAGCCCGTGTGCCAATGCCGAACGACCATCCGTGTATAAGGTGCGGTTTTTGTTAAAAGATGAAAGACATTTATTTTTTACAGAAATAGCCAGGAATTTAAAACTAAATAGCGGTAAAACCGATAATTTAGGCTTAGGGAAATTTTGGGCTTGCTCATTGATGGGATGAAATTTCATTAATTTAGTTTTGGCTATTTTCACTTTTTATGGGTCTTGCAAATTTAGCTGATGGACATCATTAATTCAAGTTTAGAAACGTTGCCTGAAGCTGCGGTCAGAAAATTAAAAAATAATAAAATCAATTGGTTTTCGAATCTCTCCTGGTATCAAAATTTCATTGATACTGTTATTAAGGTAGATAAAGGGGCTTATGATTTTTTAATGGTTGAAAACCAGGGAGAAACTCAGGTTATTTTTCCCGTTGAATATTCCGTATTGAATAATGGTTGTCGGCAATTAAAAAGCCTCACTAATTATTATTCGCCGATTTATCAGTTGATAAACGACGCAGGGTTTGATGTTGAAAATACGCTACTCAGCAATTTTTTCATCACCCTGAAAACAAGGGCTAGTCGTTGGGATGTGATGCGCTTACAGCCTATGGCTCAAGAAGATGTGCTGTTTTTAGTCAAAGTATTGAAAAAAGCACGTATTCCTTCTGTGTCTTTCTTTTGTTTCGGCAATTGGTATTTGGACGTTAATGGCCGTTCGTTTGATCAGTATTTGTTAGACCTTAAGCCAAAAGTTAGAAGTACAATCGGCACCAAAACCAAGCAATTTGAAAAACTTGAGGGTGCGAAAATAGTCATTGTTACCGATGAGCAAGATTTGGTTGCCGCAATTAAGGCTTATGAAGACGTTTATGGCTTGAGCTGGAAAAATACCGAACCTTATACGCATTTTATTCCAGGGTTCATTAAGTCAGCCGAAAAAGCCGGTGCTTTACGTTTGGGAGTCGCGTATTTGCATGACAAACCTATCGCGGCTCAAATATGGGTTGTCTCTGAAAATATCGCTTATATTTTTAAAGTGGCTTACGATGAAGATTATAAGCAATATGCCATTGGTACCGTTTTAACCGCAAAGCTTATGCAGTATGTGATTGATTACGATAAAGTGAGCGAGGTTGATTATTTACAGGGAGATGATGCTTATAAAAAAAACTGGATGTCGAATCGTCGGGAAAGATGGGGTATTTTGGCTTTTAATACAACGACTTTAAGGGGAAATATAGAGATGCTGAAGGAAATGTCTACGTTCTATTTTAAGCCGTTTTGGGCGATGATAAAAAAGTAGTGTTGTATCGTCTTGTGGTTATATTTGGATTTTTCCTTAAAACCCCTTACAATTAGCAGTTGATAAGATTTTTGGGGTGTTAGCTCAGTTGGTAGAGCAGTGGACTCTTAATCCATAGGTCGAGAGTTCGAGCCTCTCACACCCCACCATTAAGAATCAAGCCCTTACGTTTAGTCGAAGGGCTTTTTTTATGCCTGAAATTCCCCGTGTCCCAATTTTGTCCCAGTTGCTAAAAAATACCCATAACTAACGGCAATATTTGCCGCACTGATTGCCGCCCCAATCTTTAAGTTTTAGCCTGATTAGTTATGATTAATTCAGTTTTAAGACAACTAAAATGGGTAGTCACTTAAGCCCATTATTTCAAATGAGCCAAATCCAAAAACATCAGCGTGTGTTCGGTTGATTGATTGCCTTCTGAATCCAGAACAATAAAACCTTGCTTTAGGTAAAAATCCACCTCCTCTGTTTTAGCATCAGTCACAACGAAACGGCAACCGACATTCTCGGCTATTTTGTCCCGTATCAATGCAATCGCATAACCAACAAGAGTCGAGCCAACGCTGAAATTTCGGTAGCGGCTATCGACTGCTAATCTTGCAATTTTAACAGCGGGTAAAAATTCGTAATGGTTGGCATGGCTACAATCGGTTAGTTCATAACCGTTTTGCAAGTCAATCTCGCTACAGGTCAAGGCCACAAAACCAATGATGGTTTTATCGTTCATCACGGCTACGTAGGTTTGTGCAATACTGGATTGTTGAAATTGTTTGGCTTGTTTTTGCAAGAAGGTTTTTAGCGGTAAGAATGACGGGTTGCCAGTCTTAAAATTTTGGACGCTATCGGTGGCTTCAAGTTTTCGGATGTAATAATCTGAATCAGGCATTGCGTTTTAATTTGAACGCTTCACCTTTGTTGGTTTTTTCGATAATTTCACGACCACGCGCAAGGGTTGCCAATGCCAATGGGTTTGGTTTGTCTTCATTCATGTGTTGGACAAAACGAACAGCATCCGCCCCGCTTAATTCAACACGGCCAAATGTGCTACTTTTAATTGCCATAACTACCGCCTTTAAAGCTATGCTGTACTTATAAATATATAAGACAAATGATAGCAAATAAACACAACTAATTGTAGCTTACAGAAACAATCAATCATTATTTACATGCTTGACGTTCCATAACGCTAAAAACCACCTCTATTTTTTATTCGTAACTGTTCCGCCGGTGTCTCACAAAAAAACCGGTATTTAACCGGCCTTGTTGCCCTCTGTCCTGCCAAAAATGCTTTATTTTGATTCCATCAGTCCCGAACCAGAATAAAGCTATAAAGTAGACTATCCATTTCTTTTGGTTTGCATTGTCGAATTATTTTACAGAAACCAGCTCACTATCCCCCGCTAAACTTCCCTTAATATTCAGTACAGGCACGGCATAACGCAGGATAGCTTTTTCCGTCGGGTTGTTTTATCGATTTGTCTTTCCAATAAAAATGGCCTGAACTTAGTCGTTCGTCATAATTTTTTACGCTATCGTAAATTATTTTTATTGCAATGGGTTGTAGAGAGAGAATAACATATTGATTTAATTTATTTATTATATTTGGCGTGGCTTTTGCTTTAATGAATTTATGCCTTTAATAAGGCAATAAATAGCGCAAGTCTACGTTGTAGATAAGCGCCATCTCATAGGCTTTAAGTTCATATTAGGTACAGGCACACAATGAAAGAATTTATCGGTGGAACCATTATCGTTATAGCGCTGTTGTTTTTTGCCTTGAGTATTATTGGAATATTCGTGCCTCGAAAACTTACATTTTTTGTATCAAAGACCGAGAACCCACCATCAAGATTTAAAATATTTGTAACCTATATTTTTCTATCTGTTGTATTTTTTGCGGTCGCTGGATCGATTCTCCCTCAACCAGACAAAATAGATGAAACAAAAGCGAGTGTTCAACAACCAGTAGCGACTGAAACAAAACAACCAGAACCTAAAAAAATAGAAGTCACTCAAGCTAATCTCCCCCCACAAACATCCAGCCAGGCAGAAATACAACAGACAGAAAAATATATGTTACCCAAGTTAACGAAAGAAGAGGCAAGCAGATGTGACCTTGCCCCATGTCCAGCAGGAACTCATGTTGTTTCATATTTCAAAAAAAATGATCCTTACGTCGCTTGTCCAACAAAGGAACTTGCTGAATATACTAATTTTGCTCTTGGTCTTATGGTTATGACACTTAATGTCTCAGGCGGCTATAGGATGCCAAATATTTCACCTATCACTGGGGATCCTGAATATGAGGGAAGCACAAAAATAATGATGGATAATTTACGCGATTCTGCTGGGGTAAAAACATTTGATCAAGCAATGGCCGTTTGCCGATATGGAAAAAACGGACGACACCTTGTCGTTATGAATAACCGAGAAAATGAAAGCATGATATGGGTCGCTGACATGAAAAATCAATCAAACTTCTGGATGCCTAAATCCTCACTCAATTTAAAGTAATAACCCAAACGCTTCACTACGGATATGATCGCATGACAAAGACGCTCACCATCTTCATTGGAATAATGGCTTTCTGCGTTGACGCCCATGCCAGAAGCTGTTCTTCTTTCGGCTCACATGCACAAGCGCAACATTATTTTAATACCCATAGTAACGCAGGAAATTTAGACCGCGACCGTGATGGAAGTGCCTGCGACTGCCTTGTAGAAGGTTCGCGGATGTGCGAAAAAAAAGGACATAATCGCCGTGGTCATCATAGACACCGCAGATACCATGTGCACCACCGTAGACACCACGGGTAATTTTCAAATAACTGTCAACTAATCAAAAAAGTGAGAAAAATATGAGCAACTTACAACCAACCCTATCTGAATCGATTCAAGGGCTAATTATGATGGCCATTATTGGCATATCCATTGCCGTTTATTTCGGTATAAGCGATGACTCATCCACAGAAGTCGAAAGCCTTAAGGCGCAGATTGTGGCAAAAGACAAGCAGCTATCAAAATCACGCGCCATGAATTATGAAGTTTTATCAGAAAACATGGCGCTGTCAATGGACGAAAAAGAACCACAAGATGTAAGAGACCATGCGGTTTTAATACTTATTACACATTATGACCGTATCATTGATTGTGTCGGTGGCGGGTCTTGTGAATTAGTATCTGAAAATGATAGAAAAATATAATAACCCATACTGGGGGAAATTATTATGTACAAAGCTCTAAATCAATCCAGCATTAGCCAGCTAATAGACCTCAGAATGCTTCTCTCAAAATATAGTTTCTTTACTTCTAGTAATGCTAAACTATACGTTTATATGTAACAAATTTAACGGTAATTTAGTCTATGAATCTAATCTCCAGTGAAACATCTTTAGTAATTGCTGGCGCTTGGAATCCTGCAATTCTAACACCTGCGTGGGTGCTCCAACACGGTTTAGATAAATCTTTGAATGGGGATAATGTAGTTAAGACATATTTTCCCGCTACACTAGGTGTTATATTTGAGCCTCCGCGTTATGAGCTTGAAAAGCTATCTTTTGTGGTTCTCCCAAACACATTTATCTTGTTCCCCATTGGCTCAATAACTGATGGTGAGGATGATCTGGAAGGCTTGGAAGACGTGGCTGCAAAGATATTACAGGAGTTGAAACATACCCCAATTACAGGCGTTGGACATAACCTTACGTTCAAACACTCAGACCCTAAATCAAATGAATTAGATGTTTTTACGGCTTCGACGCAAGATTTGTCCGATGAAATGCCATCTGACTGGTTACTTGCCTCTCGCAATATTGCTGCAAATTTCAAAAATGCAGATGAAACCGTTATTATCAATGTACAGCGGCAATTTGAGGCTAATGAGATTGTAGTGAGATTTAACTTTCATCACCCTGTAAGCTCAATAGAATCTGCGTTGGCTGTTCTGCGTGGAAATGGTGATTATAATCGGATGTCAGGAAATATAGAGTTAGCTAAGAAACTTATGAATAGCCTTTATGGAGAATGCAAAAATGATTAATTTATCCACCCAACCCACAGCATCTATACCTTATAAAGAATGGGTAGAAATAAAAAATTCACATCCTGTAATGATTAAATCAAGTACTAGCTATGAACAGTCTAATCAGGTATTACTTATACAAGGGAAGTATGTAAATGATGGGAGTCATTTAATGGTAGCCATATCTCCAGCGTCCATTGAAAAGAAGTTGGCTATTCGCGAATTAAATGCCCAATTAGAAGGCAGGACGATAAAGAGCCAAACATTCTGTAATATTTTGTGATTTTAGCGGATGCACTTTACATATCAAGCGAAGATTTCTGAAGAGTCTTTAATGCAAGGGGACGTTTTGGAGCGTACCCAAGAGATAAATAAGCTTTTGCAAAAAATTCATCCACATTTTTACGATAACTCCAAAAACCTCTTTTTCATGGTTCTTACGCAGAGCTGTGATCTTGTTAAACGAGGTAAAGGCGAAAAGTGTAAGGCTCCCTACATTACTATTGTTCCTGTTCGTTCCTTAGATTTAGTTTTTAGCAAACACCTATCGCAGTTAGGTTGTTCTAACGTTGAGGCAGAACTGCCTGTTATGACTAATAAATCTAAGGGTAAGGCTTCCGAGTTCCTTCAGCGACTATTCAACAACAATGAGCCAGGATACTTCTTCCTTGAATCCGAAAGTACCCCATTATCAGAGGATTGTGTTGCATTTTTGAATCTTTCTATAGCTATTAAGGCTGACATCCACTACGACAAATGCCTTGCTGCCAAGGTATTAGAGCTTAACGACACATTCCAAGCAAAACTTGGCTGGTTAGTTGGTCAGATGTATTCCAGAGTGGGCACTCCTGACTGGGAGGAGCCTTCAATTAAAAAGAAAACTGATGGCTTGCTAAACAATATAGCAATATGGGTGGAAGATGACAAAATTAAAGCATTGGAGGCTGGATACAAAAGTTTTCGTGATTCTAACCCTGATAAAAAAATGACGAAAGCAGATGTTTCTCAAGTCATCAAAAAAGTTCCTACACGCAAAAAACAAGCATTAGAACAAGTTGAGAAAATTATAAGAGATACACTGGGGCAAGATGAAAATGATAAAGTTGCAAAATTACGTAAACGACTGGAGAACGATGCGGCTCTAACTAACTTGCTTAAATAAAGAAAAAACAGAGTTTATTTGCTATGCACGAAGAGTATCAGCTTCGCTTTTTTTGGGACATATCCGTTCAAAGCTGATCATTTTTTACCTTCTGGAGTCTTTGCTCCGGATACTTAATCCACAGCACCCATTTAAAAAAATAGCCGTTAGTTGGAATAGGCTGGATAGTGCCATTCGGCACTTTTTCTTTTACACTGATCGATTACCTACATCAAGGAAACCCCATGGAAAAACCATACATTCTACACATGCTGACCACGGCTAAAAATCTGAGTCCTTTTGATGTCAACATGGCATTGGATGCAGGATGGACATCTGCAATACCTTATATCAATGTTGAACTGAGTGAAGTGCAAGGCTTAGTGCAAGATGCCATTTTTTCGCGCAGTGTCAAGAACCTAAAGCGTACAGGGATTTTTATAGGCGGTCGTGATACCAAAGAAGCAATGGACATGCTAAAAGCGGCACAAAAAGCGATGGTTCCACCGTTTGAAGTGTCTGTGTTTGCTGATCCTAGTGGCGCGTTTACCACCGCTGCGGGTATGGTTGCAGCGGTAGAACGTGAATTAATGACAAAATTTAACACCACCCTGGAAGGCAAAGTCATTTTGGCGCTGGGCGGCACAGGCCCTGTGGGTCAGGCGGCAGCAGTGATTGCAGCACAGGCGGGTGCCCAAGTCAGAATTATTGGTAGACAATTGGACAAAGCACAGCGTGTGGCCGAACTATGCAGCAATGAATTCGGTGGCGGCACTATTGTAGTGACAGCGGGTGCTGATGCAGACAAAGCGGAATTTATCAAAACCGCTGATGTTGTATTTGCAACGGGAGCTGCGGGTATTGGGCTGTTAAGCGCAGAATTGATTGCATCAGCACCGCAATTAAAAGTTGCCGCTGATGTGAATGCGGTTCCGCCAGCAGGTATAGCCGGTGTGGATGCTTTTGCTAATGGTACGCCTATTGATGGTTCTGGCAGCGGTGCAGTGGGCATAGGCGCGTTAGCTATTGGCAACGTTAAATACCAGGCACAAAATCGCTTGTTGAAAAAAATGATTGAGAGTGAAAAGCCGGTGTATTTACATTTTGAACATGCTTTTGCCGTCGCAAGAGATTATATCAAGGCTACTAGTTAAGTATGTCATCTCCCTCTTTGAAAAAAGGGGGAACTGAAAGATTACAGCTTAGCGACTTGTCTTTATTTCAACACAGGAAAAAATCAATGGAAAAGCGCAGTATTCTTCACATGATTGACCCGATGCCGCATAACAGCCCGTTTGATGTGAACATGGCCGTGGATGCAGGTTTTGATGTCATCGTACCGTACAATAATGTTAAATTGGAAAGCGTATCTGGATTGACGCAAGATGCCATTTTTTCGCGGGGACCTTCAGGTGTAAAACGCACAGGTATTTTTATCGGGGGGCGCAATCTTGGTCTGGCTATGGATATGCTGGAGGCTTGTAAAAAAGCCATGGTACCGCCGTTTGAGGTATCTGTGTTTGCTGATCCTAGTGGTGCATTTACGACAGCGGCTGCGTTGGTGTCCTGTGTAGAAAAGCAATTACAGCAAAAACATAACACAGAACTGAAAGGCTGTAAGGCAATTGTCTTTGGTGGTACAGGTTCGGTAGGTATCGCTACCGGTGTTATCGCTTCATTGGCCGGTGCCGAAGTCTGGTTGGTGGATCACTTATCCATTGATACCGCTTTGGCGATAGCGACGGAATATAATCATCGCTTTGGTTGCAATCTTAAAGGCACTTTTGCAGGTTCTGAAGCCGATAAATCCCGCCTGGTTTCTAAAGCCGATATTGTTTTTTGTACTGCAAAAGCCGGTATTCAAGTGATTGGCGCAGGTGTGCTGGATGAAGCTACCCAACTCAAAGTGGCGGGCGATGTCAACGCCGTGCCGCCGTTGGGTATCGAGGGGATAAAACGCAATGACATCGGTGCGCCTCTGATTCATGCTATCAATGCACCAGGTGCAGTGGGCATAGGTGCTTTGGCGGTGGGTAATGTTAAGTATCAATTACAGCATAAATTGCTAAAATTGATGTTGGAAACCGAGCAGCCGCTGTATCTGGATTTTAGAGATGCGTTTAATAAAGCGCGTGAAGCCGATGTTTAATGTCTTGCCGTAATAATACGGTAGTGCGCCTGTTAGAAATCCTGCGTATTAACTAAGGAACAGCTATGATAAAACAAGTGATACAAACACCTAACGCTCCACAGGCGATAGGCACTTATTCACAAGCGGTGCGAGTTAATCAAATGGTTTTTTTGTCGGGGCAGATACCGCTAGTCCCAAAAACCATGCTTTTGGCCGAGGGTGATATTACTTTGCAAATCACCCAGGTGTTTATTAATTTGCAAGCTGTTGCGGAAGCAGCTGGTGGTAGCTTGTCCGACGTGGTCAAGTTGAATGTATTTTTAACAGATTTGTCACACTTTCCTATTGTTAATGCAGTAATGGATCATTATTTTCAAGCGCCTTTTCCCGCCCGTGCTGTTGTCGGAGTTTCGGCTTTACCAAAAGGTGCACAAGTTGAAATGGATGCCATCATGGTTCTGAAGCCACAGGAATATCCCGCATCTTAGGTGATTTCCACAAAAGAATACCCCAAATGAAATCTTATTTATCCACGAAAAGCACAAAACACACAAAAGAACATACGTTAAAAAATTGTGTTATTGCTTTATTTTCGTGCCTTTCGTGGACAATTAACCGGATAACAAAGGTATGTTGTTTCCCAGAAATCGCCTTAGCGGTATGAAACAGGTGGTTGAACAATCTTGCGATGACTGATTTGCACCAACCGGTGACGGCATTGGCCGGTGTTGGCTCGCATACGGCTAATCGCTTGGCAAACTTGGGTATTTATATCATCCAGGATTTACTGTTTCACCTGCCGTCGCGTTACGAAGACAAAACTCAGGTTTATCGTATCGGTGCTTTGCAAGGCGGTATGACGGCGTTAATCCGGGGCAAGGTTGAATTCACCGATGTGTTACTAAAAGGCCGCAGAAGTTTAATTTGTAGAATCAGTGACGGTACTGGTTTTCTCGACTTAAAGTTTTTCCATTTTTCCGCCAGCCAGCAAAATACCCTCAGACCTGGCGTATTCATCAGCTGTTTTGCGGAAGTGCGTCACGGTTATGCAGGGTTGGAAATGGTACATCCTGAGTATGCGTTGATTGCCAGTATGGAGTCACCGGTTGCCGAAGCCTGTTTAACGCCGGTTTATCCGCTCACCGAAGGACTAAATCAAAGTGTACTCAGAAAAGTCATTAAGCAGGCGTTGATACTGTGTAGCACTCGGCCTGAGTTATTGCCGGACTGGATTCCATCAGCCATCTTGCAAAATTATCACTACCCGGATTTAATCACCGCCATACAGACGCTGCATAACCCAGATGACTCGGTTTCCGTGGAAGCTTTGCAACAAGGTGATGTACCCGCTTTAAAGCGTCTGGCTTTCGAAGAATTACTGGCGCATCACCTGGTTCTACGCGTGGCCAGAGATAAAAGCAATGCCTGGCAAGCGCCGGTTTTTGCAGGCGATCCGGCATTGATAAAACAATTCTTACAATCCTTGCCGTTTATTTTAACCGGCGCACAGCAGCGGGTGATTGCTGATATTAGCCAGGATTTCCACAAAGGCAATCCCATGATGCGCTTGGTACAGGGCTATGTGGGTTCGGGTAAAACTATCGTCGCAGCTTATGCGGCGTTATTGGCATTGGCGGCAGGTTATCAGGTGGCGGTGATGGCACCGACCGAGTTGTTGGCTGAGCAGCATTTTAAAAATTTTAGTGCCTGGTTCAGTCTGTTTGATATTAACGTGGTTTTTTTGACTGGCCAATTGAAAGGCACTGCGCGGCAACAGGTATTACAGCAATTGCAGGATAATACCGCCAATGTGATAGTCGGTACTCATGCGCTGTTTCAATATAGCGTTAACTTTGCTCGTCTCGGCTTGGTTATTATCGATGAGCAACATCGCTTTGGTGTGCATCAACGGCTGGCATTGCGTGAAAAAGGTCAGCAGGGCACTATGAGGCCGCATCAATTAGTGATGACGGCAACGCCAATTCCGCGTACCCTGGCCATGTTGCAATATTCGGATTTGGATATTTCCATAATTGATGAATTACCGCCTGGACGCACCCCGATTGTTACCGTTGTTATTTCAGCGCAGCGGCGCGATGAGGTGATTGAGCGGATTAACAACTGGGTCGATCATCAAAGGCAGGTGTATTGGGTATGTACCTTGATTGATGAATCTGATGCATTACAAGCGGAAGCTGCCGAAATCACCGCACAGCGTTTAGCGCTGCTCTTGCCAAAAGTGCGTGTCGGTTTGCTGCATGGACGCATGAAGACTAGCGATAAAAATGCCGTCATGGAAGCCTTTAAAAGCCATCAACTTGATCTATTAGTGGCGACTACGGTGATTGAAGTCGGTGTCGATGTGCCCAATGCCAGCTTAATGGTGATCGAAAATCCTGAGCGATTGGGTTTGTCGCAGCTGCATCAGTTACGGGGCAGGGTAGGGCGCGGCACTAACGACAGTTACTGTGTGCTGATGTATCACGCGCCGTTGTCGGATACGGCTCGTCTACGCCTGGGTATTTTACGGGACAGCCATGACGGCTTCGTCATCGCCGAAAAAGATTTACAATTGCGCGGCCCCGGTGAAGTTATGGGGGTTCGCCAAACCGGTGCCATTCAATTTAAAGTGGCCGATTTGCGCCGTGATGCGGATTTGCTCGATACTATCCAGCACGTTGGCGCACAGCTTTTTAAACAAGCCCCTCACGCCATTCAGCCGCTGTGTGATCGCTGGCTGGGTGTTAGCACAGACTATTCAGAGGTTTAGACTCACTTGGCACGTACAAGTTTTTTATTGGCCCAGCAACCGGTGTGGCTGGAAAATCGACCCGGATCTCGCCATTACATTCCCGAAAACATACAATCATGGGTTTATGAATCTGGCTCGTTAACACAGCGTTTACGCAGTCGTTACGGCTCATCGGTAGCGGTTAATATCCTGTTTCATCAATGGGCTACGCCGTTGTTGAGTGAACGCAAATTATTGGCTGTGCCTGAACATCGTTACGCGCTGGTTCGTGAAGTGATGTTACATGCCAGTGGCAAGCCACTGCTTTTGGCCAGAACCATAATTCCAGAGGCTACACTTAAAGGTGTGCATCGAAACTTGTCGCATTTGGGTACACGACCGTTGGGAGAGGTCATTTTTTCTTATCCAAAACTGGAGCGGTTGGCGTTGGGTGTGACATTAATACAACCGACAACGTGGTCAGAATCGGCTATTGCGTTAGCGGCTATTCATCAGCCGATATGGGGCAGGCGCACGGTGTATGCGATTGCAGGGCGTTCCATGTTGGTCAGTGAGTTTTTTTTACCAGAGATTTTGTACCAATTTTCTAGTTACGAGGCGAGTAGATAACGGTTATCTCGAACCGTATATGTGCTGAATACGATGTCCAAACAAATACGATACCTTCGATTTGATAAAATTTGTGAAAGTATAGCTCAGGTTTTTACAGATTTAATATTCTCAATAATCCCCTCCAATTCTTCCAGGCTGGAATAGGCAATAACCAATTTTCCCGTGCCATTTTCCTTATGATCGATCACCACTTTAGCCCCCAATTGTGCGGTTAAATCTTGTTGTAAACGTAAGGTATCGTTATCGATAATCTTGGGTTTAACGGGTTTAGGCTCCAGTTGGCTTTCTTTCACCAGACGTTCTGCATCACGTACTGTTAAACCTTCCTTAACAATTTTATTGGCGATAGCGATTTGCTTGGCATCATCCAAAGACAACAAAGCCCTGGCGTGCCCCATTTCCAGTTGACCATTGACCAGCAATATTTTTACGTCTGGGTGTAAATCCATCAGCCGCAATAAATTGGTCACCGTAGTACGTGATTTACCCACCGCATCAGCAATTTGCTGGTGGGTCATGGTGAATTCATCCAGCAGGCGTCTTAAAGCGGCAGCTTCTTCCAGAGGATTAAGATCTTCACGCTGAATGTTTTCAATCAGGGCAATCGCCATTGCCGAGCGGTCATCAATGTCCCGGATAACCACTGGGATTTCCTGCAACCCCGCCAATTGTGCTGCACGCCAGCGCCGTTCTCCGGCAATGATTTCATACTTGTCTGACCCAATACTACGCACAACGATTGGTTGAATAATACCTTGCGCTTTAATGGAATCGGTTAATTCCTGTAATTTTTCCGGATTCATATCTTTGCGTGGTTGGTATTTGCCGCGTTGCAGATATTCTATGGGTAAAGTTTGCAGAGGATTTTTTTCTGATTTTGTAGAAACATCGCCCAACAGGGCATCCAGTCCTCGACCCAATCCACGTTTTATTGCCGTCATTTATTTAGTCTGTTGTGTGCGTAGTGATTACAAGGTTGCTGCCGCAACGCATTGCCGATGATCCGAGCCAGCCGGACGTGTGTGGTGCAGATTTTATAACAGCTACAAATGCTGCGGGTGATTTTTACAATGCTGTATGCATTATAAGCTATGATGCTGAAGGATGGCCTCTAAATCGGCCAATAAATCCTTTATGGCTTCAGCTTCGTTAAGCAATACACGGATTAACGGTTGATTATTTTCTGACAGTTTGTGTGCGTGTGGCAAATCGGCAACCACAAACGGCGTGTGTTGATTGATGTGCGATAATCCCATGTCATGACTGTGCAGCGATGTTTCCGACATCACCGGCACTTCAACCAGCAAGGCTTCCAGTCCGCGTCCTAATCCTCGTTTTGCTAATACCATACTATTTGGATTTCTCGTTTTTAATCATTTCATTAGCCAAGGCAACATAAGCGAGAGATCCCCGAGATGACTTGTCATAGTTCAATACCGGCAAGCCATGACTGGGCGCTTCGGCCACGCGTATATTTCTTGGCACACAGGCTCGGAACACTTTATCGCCAAAATAGCGAATCAGTTGCTCAGACACATCTTTGGTCAGACGATTTCTGTCGTCGTACATGGTGCGGACAATACCTTCTAAATATAGTCCGGGATTGACGGTTTCCTGAATATTTTTTAAGGTACTCATTAATGACGAAATGCCTTCCAGTGCGTAATACTCGCATTGCATGGGAATAAGCAAGCTGTTGGCGGCCACCATTGCGTTCAAGGTCAGCATGTTCAGCGACGGCGGGCAATCAATCAAAATGTAGTCGTAATCGGCTTTGAGTGGCAATAAGGCATCAGCCAGGCGCGACTCCTTACGTGCGGCTTGCATCAAATTGACTTCCGCTGCGGTTAAATCGGCATTACCGGCAATCACCGAAAAACCCAACGTTGGTAAATGAATCACCGTTTCTGAAGCCGGTATCGTGTCCTGTTCCATCAATAGATCGTAACTGGAATGGTGAATTTCCTGTTTATCGATCCCGCAACCCATTGCGGCATTGCCTTGTGGATCGAGATCGACCAGCAACACACGTTTTTTAACCGCTGACATCGCAGCAGCAAGATTGACACAGGTCGTGGTTTTCCCCACCCCGCCTTTTTGATTGCTTACGGCAATTATTTTAGCCACTCTTTTACTTCCTTATTGCAAATTAGATTGTATGCGTACCAAATACCGTTCCGCCTCAACACCTGGAACAGTTATGGGAATCAGCATGGATTGTTGTGTTGCGACTTGCGCCAATTCTGCATCGAAATTCTGCCCTTTCATCGCCAACACAATAGCGTTTTCAGCCAGTAAATGACGGGTTAAGTCGATGATAACTGGCAAGCTGGCAAAGGCGCGGGTCGTGACCGTATCAAAGCCCAACTCTGGCTGATAGTCTTCGACACGGCTGTGGTGAACGCGGGTGTTGGTTAATTTCAGCTCCAGTATAGCCTGTTGTACAAAGCGCGTTTTTTTGGCATTGCTATCAAGCAGGGAGAATTGCACATCGGGCAAACATATCGCCAACGGAATGCCGGGCAATCCCGCGCCTGTGCCTATATCAATCACCCGCTGGCCTTGGATATGCGGCAATATCGCTAGGCTGTCCAACAAATGCAAAGACACCATATCTTCCAGCTTGCGGATTGCGGTCAGGTTATAAGCTTTATTCCATTTCGCCAGCAGCTTGATAAACGCCAACAGTTGCTCGATTTGCGCGTCTGTCAGCGCGATAGGCAAGGCTTCAAGCCCAGCACCAAGAATTTCTCGACACCGTTCCATCAAGCACTTTTCTTCTTTAAATAAACTAGCAATAATGACACCGCCGCTGGAGTCATGCCAGGAATACGTGAGGCTTGACCCAACGTTTCGGGACGTTGTGCGGTCAATTTTTGGCTGATTTCATTGGATAAGCCGGAAACACCTTGGTAATCCAGACTTTCAGGCAGTCGCAGATGGTCGTAGCGCAACACTTTATCAATGTCCGATTGCTGTCTGACAATGTAACCAGCGTACTTGGCCTGAATTTCCACCTGCTCGCCAACCTGTTCATCAATCAGTTCACCGCCTTCCAGAAATTCCAATAACTGCGGCATATCGATTTCTGGCCGCCGCAATAAGTCCATCAAATTGGCTTCTTTTAACAGCGGTGTACCCCACAATTCAGCCACACGTTCGGCTTCTGGGCTTTCGGTTCTCACCCACTTCTTTTTTAAGGTTTCCTGTAATTCGGTGACGGCATCACGCTTGGTTTCAAACGCTTGCCAGCGTTCATCATCCACCAAGCCTAATTCACGGCCTTTTGGAGTTAAGCGCAAATCGGCATTGTCTTCACGTAAAATTAACCGGTATTCGGCGCGACTGGTGAACATGCGGTACGGCTCCTGGGTGCCGCAGGTAATCAGGTCATCAATCATCACGCCCATATAGGCTTCATCACGGCGTGGACACCAGCTTTCCAGCCCTTGCGTGAAGCGTGCCGCGTTTAAACCGGCGATTAAACCTTGTGCCGCAGCTTCTTCGTAGCCGGTCGTGCCGTTGATTTGTCCGGCAAAAAACAGTCCGTCCAGATGTTTGGTTTCCAGCGACATCTTTAAATCACGCGGATCAAAAAAATCGTATTCAATCGCATAACCGGGGCGAATGATTTCGGCATTTTCAAAGCCTTCCATCGAGCGCACAAATTCATATTGCACATCAAACGGTAAACTGGTGGAAATGCCGTTCGGATAAATTTCGTGGGTATCCAAACCTTCGGGTTCGACAAAAATCTGGTGGGTGTCGCGGTCGGCAAAACGCACCACCTTATCTTCAATCGACGGACAATAACGCGGCCCGATGCCTTCAATCACACCGGAATACAACGGTGATCTATCCAATCCTGCGCGGATAATGTCGTGGGTTTTTTCATTGGTGCGGGTAATGTGGCAAGGAATTTGCCGTGGATGCTGGCCACGGTTGCCCATGAACGAAAACACCGGCCTGGGTGTATCGCCGTGCTGTTCGGCCAGTTTGCTGAAGTTGATGGTTTTACCGTTGATGCGTGGCGGCGTACCGGTTTTTAAACGGTCGACACGAAACGGTAATTCCCGCAACCTATCTGCCAAGGCAATCGATGCTGGATCACCCGCGCGTCCGCCGCTATAGTTTTCCAGGCCGATGTGTATTTTTCCGCCTAAGAAAGTCCCCGTGGTTAATACGATCGCCCGTGCCCTAAAATCCAGACCCATCTGGGTCTTAACGCCCACCACCTTGCCGCCTTCGACGATTAAATCAGCAACGGTTTGTTGAAACAGCGATAAATTAGGCTGATTTTCCAGCGTGTAGCGTATCGCCTGTTTATAGAGTTTTCGATCTGCCTGGACGCGAGTAGCGCGTACTGCTGGGCCTTTGCTGGCATTGAGGGTTCGAAACTGGATGCCGCCCACATCGATGGCTTTGGCCATAATGCCGCCTAGCGCGTCAATCTCTTTTACCAGATGGCCTTTGCCTATGCCACCAATGGCAGGATTGCAGCTCATTTGGCCGAGAGTTTCTATATTTTGGCTCAGCAACAAGGTGTTTGCACCGCTACGTGCTGCTGCCAAGGCCGCTTCAGTACCGGCATGGCCACCACCGACCACAATCACATCAAAATCTTTTTTGAATTTCACAGACGTTATATACTCTAAGTGTCGTTACAGTAACTTTTGCTAATATTATAAAGGGTAAGTCATGAAAAAACGTAGAAATATGAACAAAATGGAAGAGCCAGCACGACAAAATCCGGTGGCGAAATACGCACATCTGTTTGTGAAAGCGCATGTGTTTGCCGACAAAAGCAAATACAGCCGCAAAGGCAGACAAGGAAAGCAGGAGGATTTCCCAGTGGTTCTGGCTTGAATCACTGGGAAATTTTCTTGTTTTTCACGTTATCGAAAGACTTGATTTTACAGCGAAGCGCGAAAGTAAACAGCTTGTTTAGCCTTCGCGCTGATTTATTCTGCCAGTTTAATAGGCAAGACCTAGATATTTAGGGTTATTTTGCGTTTGCTGCATTCAAGTGCGTAACCGCTGATTCCGCGTGTTGCGTTGCCACATCGGCGTGCCCCATTTTTCCGTGTTCAACGGCCGCTTCCAGTTCTGTCACTGCCGCATCAACGTGTGTTTTGGTAACGCCTTTGGCAACAAGTGCCGCTGACATAGCATGTTCCAGGGGCGGGAAAGCGTGTTCAACCAGCACATCTGCATGACCGGCTTTACCGTGCGTTACCGCCGCATTGGCGTGTTCTAACGCAGCATCAGTATGGGGTTCTGCGAACACCGCTGTGCTCAGAGAAAATAAAAGTGCGATACCTGCGAATATTATTTTTTTCATCTTTCTCTCCTAAATTAATATGTTACTGCCCCTCATTTAATAAGGCAGCGCGAATATTTAAATGGTCATAGAAATTATTCTTGTTGTTGCACTGATTAAGCCTGTGCATTTGGTTAGACTATGAAAAAATAAAATTGTTCCCAAATATGCAAAAAAACATGAGGATATGAGAAATGCAGGGAACAAAATTATTTGTCCCCTGCAATGCTGATTTAAACCTTACCGCGTTAACACCACTGCTTAATCTCGTGTGGTTAAGTGATTGAGCCTGTCGTAAAACGGCCAGGTTTTAACATGCAAATATTTTCTGATCGGTGTTTTAATCACCGATACGCACAAGGCAATCGAAAACAAACACCACACAGCGGCGTATTCATTAGGATCATCGGTGGTAATGTCGGAAATAAACGGCCCGATCAAATAGTGAAACGCCACAAAGCGCCACGAGCCATAAATAACCGGCACATAAAACGCCGCGATAGAATAGCTAAATACATGTAAGCCCCATTCATAGCCAAACAGCCAATCGACAGGGCCTGACATCAAGCCATTCAACGGCATTTGCCAGGCGATATGCCAGGCACCGTGTACAGAACACACGGCAGGGCCACAAAAGCCTTCCACGCCAATGACGCACTTGCCAGCCCAGACAAACGGGTACATTTTTATCAGCATCAACACCGTACTGGCTGTACAAATGGTATAAACCACAGTACTGATTTTTTCTTTGACCTCTTGAGGAATAAAATACATCGCCACCATATTGACAAAAAATGGTTGAAACGCAACATGTACATAGCCCAAAAACGTCAATATCTGATTGCTTGGGTTATCGCACAAATCGATATAAATGTAGGTTACTGCCTGTAACAACTCCATTAACGCAAAATACGTCAATGGAATCCACAGCTCTTTTGATTCCCCCTTCCACGCGACATAAGCCGCTGTACTTAGCCCTGCGGCGGCTAAAACACCGGACGCTTCTCCACTCCAACACATAAACTAACCTTTCTCTAGGATACTGCCATCCCGCGCCAGGCACGGATTGTGGCATTAAAACGATTTATTATACTATTTGAGTACCGCTGCCAGTTGTACTCACCCCTTACCTTTGTCCTGTTTTGCAACTCTAGAAGGCTGCGGCGATATTCTATTACACTGGGGAAGGATACGATAACGGATTGTTAAATAGCCGATGAATTAAATCGACTTTCAAATTATTTTCATTTATCAACGATTTTTGGGAATTCATCTGTAAAATCAGCGCAGTTAAAGATGGCTTATTAAGGTTTATCTATGAAAAAAAATGTATTAATTACCGGAGCTGCCAAACGTATAGGCGCAAGCTGCGCCAGATTGTTGCACAATGAAGGTTGTAATGTGTTATTGCATTACCGATCATCCCAACAAGATGCCGAGTTACTTTGCACTGAACTCAATCAAAAGCGCCCAGATTCTGCCAAACTTATTCAAGCTGATTTGCTGGTTATGCAGGAACTGGATAGGGTGGCGCAACTAGCTCTAGTTAGTTGGGGTGGTATAGATGTGTTGGTTAATAATGCCTCATTGTTTTACCCAACACCGCTAGCAAGCACCACGGAAGCGCAATGGGATGATTTATTAGGCAGTAACCTGAAAGCGCCTTTTTTCCTGTCCAAAGCCTTGTCTGATGGCTTGGTAAATCGCCATGGCTGCATTGTTAATATTGTCGATATCCACGCTGAGCGTGGCCTGCCCGATTATGCTGTCTATAGCATTGCCAAAGCTGGCTTGGTGGCGATGACCAAGATCCTGGCCAAAGAACTGGGGCCATCGGTACGAGTAAACGCCATTGCCCCCGGCGCAATAATGTGGCCGGAAAGCGGCTTATCAGAACACGCTAAAAATGAAATCCTGCAACGCGTACCGCTCGCACGTAGTGGATCACCTGAAGATATAGCCAAGGCTGTGCTTTTCCTGGTTAAAGATGCGGATTATATGACAGGGCAGATTCTTACCGTCGATGGCGGCAGGACGTTGTTTTATTGAGGTTTTACGCAACCTGAATTTCTTAGCGGTCATTCAGGTTGCGCGAGTTGATTTTAAAGTGGTTACTTGAACAACTTAGCCAGCTTGGCATTAATTTCATCCAGATTAAAATAGTTTGGGTCAAATTCCTCTCCTATCCAGTCGAGGAGTTCTTCGCGGTCTGGGTGATTTGGATCGGCAATTGCGTCAACAAGATCGGCGTAGCCCCAGATACCGCCACAATCTTCAGGGGGACAAGCGAGTTTGCCTTTAATGCAAATTGGCAAGATAGCTTTAGCATCAAAAGGCAGGATTTTTTCTAATTCTATTTTATGCCGCCAGCCATCGCCAAAATCATATTCATACATGATTTTATCTTTTTCCTTTTTTAACAGCTGTAACAGTTTATATTTGGATTCTTCCTCGGATTCCATGCCAAAGTCATCATCATAAGCTGGGGCATAAAATACTTGGCCGGTATCAAATTGATGTAAATGGCAGTCTTCCCACCCCATCACAACTTGAAGCACTGTGTGGAAAACGGCCAAATTAATATCGCTGGCCACCAAAACCCTTCGCCAAATAGGTGGCTTGGAATCACTCAGGGTTATTTTTAATTGATAGATATTGGCTGGTTTAAGTGTCATTTAGGTGCTCCTTTATTAAACAAGGTGTTAAGCATGATGTGTAATGTTAAGGAATAATTGTACATCTCTGTCGTTAAAAATACTGCCCCCAAATGAAGCTTAATAAACTATATTTGAACCAGTACAACACATTATATTTTTTCTTGTAGTTTTTAAAATAGCCGCTAAACGCCAAATAACAGTTTGGTATTCCTGATTGTCACATTGATAGATTGCAGACTAAAAAATGAACGCTAAGCCGCACTTGTTATTTTTTCTTGTCATTTTCTCGGTAAATAATGTCCACGCGCAGTCTAAAGCCCCGTGGGTGGGGGCGGATTTAATCGGCAATCCTTGTATAGGTGGAAGGCAAGGTTATGGGCCTTTCGACTACTCACAACGACAGTCGATTGATCCGCACCATCTTGACATCGTTGAAGGGGCGCATTTTACCCACGAAGTTGAAAATTTGGTTGCAGGCCACAGTGGTTATTTAGATGGCGACTTAGATTACACATTAAGAGCGTGGCCTAATCATCACCGCGCATTGTTAAGTATTGCCCGCTACCAATTCAAAATCAATAGCAAGCTCGCTAAGGGCAAATTAATAACGCCGCCGGAGTGTTATTTTCAACGGGCGATTAATTTTAGCCCTAAAGATGCGGTCACTGCATCACTGTATGGCTATTATTTGCGTGAAACCAGACATTTCAAAGACGCAGCGCTCGCTTACGAAGAGGCGCTTAAACTTGCGCCTAACACCGCCAAAATTGAGTACGCTTACAGTCTATTGTTAATCGATCTTAAACAATACGACAATGCGCTGATTCAAGCTAGGAATGCCTATCAGCACGGTAGACCACCCCAGGGCTTAAAAAATATATTGATTAAGCTGGGTGTCTGGAAATAACACGTTTTGTCGTGTTGCTTGATGTTTAGCTTTACCGACATTAGGAAGGGGATGACTTTAAAAAAGCTTTATAGATCTTCTTGTTCGTCGTCTAACAAAGCTTCGCCAGGAATTGATTTTTCTTCCATGAACCACTCACCCAAATCGATAAGTTTGCACCGATCACAACAAAAAGGTTTGAACAGTTGCTCGGATGTCCAAGCAACTGGCCGTTCACAGGTAGGGCATTTAACTGTCAGTGGTTTATTGGACAACATTAGAGCATGCAGCAACTCAAGGTGAAGGGGATATTGTGAGGGCTTTGCACGGGGCGTTTTTCATCCGCCGACGGAATCATGAAACGAATGGTGCATCGGTGTTTGCCCCCGCTGATTTCTACAAAACACGGCACCGATTTTTCTAAAGTCACCTTAATCAATTGCATTGGCTGATTGGCATCGAGCACAATTTGAAAAAAACCGGCTTCGGCAACTTCTTGGCTAGTGGTGTTACTGTTGCGTATCAAATCCAGAACCAGCTGGTTGGCAAGACGAATGTCATCAAAAGGACTGCTCCAATGCTGCAAATCTTTAAGACGGATGCTGTCATCCTGTTCCAGCCAGTAATGGTATTCAGGTAAATCAAAAGAACAGGTACCGCCCGGAATGGCACTGCGTTGGTTAATGCTTTGAAACAGGTCGCTCGCCATGATGTTAACATCAACCCGATCTTTGGTGGTGTACAGCTTTTCCCTGATCTGATTGATTCTATTCAATAACTCTTGCAGTTTACCCGTGCCCAGGTTTTGGCTGTTAACGATTTTGGTCAGTACTTTGGATTGGCGCTCCAGTTCTTGCAATATTTCTGATTTGAGATTGTTGCGTCTAAAAATAGACACAATATCCAGCAAAATATGAATGGCGATGCGTTTATCTGCAATACTATCCCTGATTAAAAAATGGCTGAATTGTTGAAAAAGTTGTTCGAGCCGTATGAAAACTCGAATCCGTTCATTGAGTGGAAATTCATAGGTAATGGTAGTATTCACAGACAGTTTATCCTAAAGTGTACTTAATGAAATATAAAAATGGTGCAGTTTTTCAACCTGTTGGGCAAGGCTGTTTTCCGTTTCTGCGTTATTAATAACATCATCGGCTTTTGATAGTCTAATGTCTCTGGCTATCTGGCTGTCGATTATCGCCTGAATTTTTTCATCCGGCATATTTTCTCTTTTTCTGACACGTTCTATTTGCTGTGCTACGGGGCAGTCGACAACCAATATTCTATCAGCAATGGCTTCCATTTTGGTTTCAAACAATAATGGCACACAAATGACACAGTAAGGCGTATTTAGCTGGGTTAATTTCGATTGTACGGCGCTGTAAACCAAAGGATGCAAAATAGCTTCCAGTTGCTGCTTGGCATGGTTATCAGAAAAAATGCAGTCACGCATTTTTTTTCGATCTAACATGCCCTCTACAGTGACAAAGTCGATACCGAAAGCTTTCTTTATACCTTCAAGCGCTGGTTGTCCCGGTTCAACCAGCTGATGGGCGATTTCATCGGCATCAATAACGGGGATGTTGTACGCCATGAACAGTTGACTTACTGTGGTTTTTCCACAACCTATACCGCCCGTCAAACCAATTTTGAGCATTATTACAACCCGACTATATGCAAGTATAGCTGATTAATCGGTTTGCCCCATAAAAGTGCTATCCAGCCCGCTGCTGCCAAATAAGGCCCAAAGGGAATGGGGGTATTACGGTCACGATTACCAAAGACAATCATTGCGCTCCCTATGATGGCACCGACCAGCGACGATAATAAAATAATCATCGGTAAGGTTTGCCAGCCCAGCCAGGCACCGAATAAAGCCAGTAATTTAAAATCACCATAGCCCATGCCTTCTTTGCCGGTAGCCAGTTTAAACAGATGATAAACACTCCACAGAATCAGATAACCGGCACACGCCCCGATAATACTGGTGGGAGCATCGATAAATATATTAAATACGCTTAATAACAAGCCCAGCCAGAGTAACGGTAAGGCAATTGAATCCGGCAACAGTTGCTGGTCGATATCGATAAAGCTGAGGGCAATTAATGACCACGTCAACAGCAAAGCAAAAACGGTTTGCAGCGTGTAACCCAGATGCCAGGCGACAGTTATGGATAGCACCATAGTCAAAACTTCAATAGCCGGATAGCGTATTGAAATAGGATGGCGGCATTGTCCGCAGCGACCCCCTAATAAAACATAGCTGATGACAGGAACATTTTGATAAGGTTTGATAGGCGTTTTACATGCCGAGCAGCGCGATAGCGGCAAAACCAGATTAAAGGGTTTTTCATCGTTATCGCTATCATCAAGTTCGATTTGTAGATAGTCAGCACAGTCACTGCGCCAATCGCGGCGCATCATAATCGGCAGCCGATAAATCACCACATTAAGGAAGCTGCCTACAAGCAGGCCAATCATTCCTACCAGCGCAGAAAGCAAAAAGGGTGATACGTTATTCAATAACATGATGCTGTGTACATAAAGGTTCTTTAACTAACTTATTGTTTATTGGTAATTATCTATCATATCTATGCAAATTAATAGGGGGTGGATTAACCCACCGCTGCACCCATTTTGAAAATAGGCAAATACATGGCAATAATCAAGCCGCCGACTAGAATACCCAGCACCACCATAATCAAAGGCTCCATTAAGCTGCTGAGGTTATCAATCAGGTTGTCGACATCTTCATCATAAAAATCAGCCACTTTTGCCAACATGCTATCAATAGAGCCCGATTCCTCGCCGATAGCGACCATTTGCTGCACCATGTGCGGAAACAGTGTGGTTTGCTGCATGGCAAACTGTAAGCGTTGTCCGGTGGCCACTTCTTCGCGCATTTTTAACACGGCATCCGAATAAATGATATTCCCACATGCCCCAGCCACCGATTCCAGGGCATCAACCAAGGGCACACCTGCCGCCGACATGGTCGATAGCGTTCTTGCAAACCGTGCCACAGCGGATTTGTTTAATATCATCCCCACAACAGGTATTTTCAGCAAGGTGCGATCCAGTACGTGATTAAATTCGCGCGACCGTTTTTTAAAATAGCTGAAGGTATACACGCAAGCGACAATCACACCAATAACGACCCACCACCACGCTTGCATCCATTCCGACATATTAATGACCATGCGGGTGAAGGCCGGTAAATCAGCACCAAAGCTTTTAAATAAATCTTCAAATACCGGCACTACAAAGACTAACAAGATAACCGTGACTACAAAAGCGACGACAAGAACAGCTATTGGATACGTCAATGCTTTCTTGATCTTTTTCTTCATGGACTCGGTTTTTTCTTTGTAGGTCGCAATTTTGTCCAGTAAGGTTTCCAAAATACCCGCATGTTCACCGGCTCTGACCAGGTTACAAAACAGCTCATCAAAATACAGCGGCTTTTTACTCAAGGCTTCCGTTAAGGTACTGCCAGCTTCGATATCGGCTTTAACATCCAGCAGCATGTTTTGCATACTGGGATTTTCGTGGCCTCTGGCAACAATATCAAAAGATTGTACTAAAGGTACGCCAGCACCCAGCATGGTGGCTAATTGGCGTGAAAAAATGGCAATGTCACCCGGCGTTATCGGTCTTGTACGTGGAGTGAACAGGGATTTTGACTTGGTTTTAACGCTAATAACCTTAATGCCTTGTCGCCTTAATTCGGTACGGGCGATGGCTTCAGTTTTGGCGGCAATTTCTCCCTTGGTTCTTTTGCCAGTCTTATCTTTGCCCTGCCAAATAAAATTCAGTTGTTCAATTTGTTCTGCCATGGTTATTCCTTAGTGACTCTGTCAATTTCTTCAAGACTGGTAATGCCCGAACGTACCTTGTTTAAGCCCGATGCACGTAAATCATTAATGCCTTCCGCCGTTGCCTGTTCAGCGAGTTGTAACGCATTGCCGCCTTCCAGTATAAGTTGGCGCATGTCATCACTTAATGTCATCACCTGATAAATACCTACGCGGCCTTTATAACCATTGGTACAATTCTCACACCCTACTGGGCCATAAACGGTTATGGACTGAATTTCTGCATCAGTAAAACCGATGGATTTGAGCACATTGTCAGGGTAATTGACCGGCGTTTTACAGTGTTCGCACAGCCGCCGCGCCAGACGCTGTGCCATAATCAAGTTAACTGCCGATACAATATTGAAAGGCTCAATGCCCATTTGCATCAAGCGGTTTAGCGTTTGTGGTGCATCATTGGTATGCAGTGTCGATAGCACCAAATGGCCGGTCTGCGCAGCTTTTACGGCAATTTCGGCGGTTTCCAGGTCGCGAATTTCGCCCACCATGATAATGTCCGGATCTTGGCGCAAAAAGGAGCGTAATGCCGTGGCAAATGTTAAGCCCGCTTTGGGATTGACGTTAACCTGGTTGATACCTTCTACGGTAATTTCGACAGGATCTTCGGCGGTGGAAATATTGCGCTCGACATTATTGAGCAAATTTAAGCCAGTGTATAAGGTTACGGTTTTACCGCTACCGGTGGGGCCTGTTACCAGCACCATGCCATAAGGTTTGTTGATGGCTTTTAAAAATAGCCGCTCTTGTTCGGGTTCAAAGCCCAGTTTTTCAATACCGATATGCGCGGCTGTAGAATCCAAAATCCGCAGAACTACTTTTTCACCAAATAAAGTCGGGCAGGTGTTAACCCGAAAATCGAGTGCCCTATTTTTAGATATGGTCAATTTAATCCGGCCATCCTGAGGGATACGGCGCTCGGCAATATCCATTTTAGCCATGACTTTTATACGCGATATGATTCTATTGGCTATATTGGCGGGCGGACTTGGAACAGTGGACAGTATGCCGTCTGATCTAAAACGGATACGGAAGTTTTTTTCATACGGCTCCATGTGTATGTCCGATACGCCTTTTTTGATGGCATCCAACAAAATTTTGTTAACGAAACGCACAATTGGCGCATCATCAATATCGACATTAATGGCATCTTTGTTGCCGACTTCTTCATCGCCTGTTGCTGATGTCACCAAATTATCCAGATCGGCATCCATCAAATCGGTCATGGCGTTGTTGATGGATTCCAGTGAAGATTCAATGGCCTGCGCTAATTTGCTTTCTTCGACCAGTATAGTCTCTGGATTAAGCCGACTTTGAAATTTGATGTCATCCAATGCCTGGAGATTGGTGGGATCAGACATGGCAATAAACAGCGTTTTACCACGCTTATACAACGGCAGGGCATGATGTTTGCGTATTAGGGCTTCGCTGACCAGGCTGATGGGCAGGCCGGTTTTATCGATAGCATCCAGATCAAAATAAGGCACGCCAAAAGATGCCATAGCAATAGACGCGACTTTTTTGCTGTCCACCAGTTTAGCGGCAACCAGGTAGCTGATTAAGGGAGTCTTATTTTTTTTGGCTTCCTGGTCATGTAATTTTGCATCGCTTTCAGTGAGCAGACCCTCTTGGATTAAACAGTTGGTAAGGCCACTCAGACGAAAATCTATTGGTGCAGTTGCCATGGGATAAGTATCTAATGAGATGTAACGAGAAAAATATAGATGAAATAACGGTTTTATTCAATCTATAGGCCGATTAAGTCCGTTAATAAGATTACAGGTTTGCCAGCTACCAATCGTGTGTTGTGTTTAGCGGGTAGTTTATGTCTAAGGCAATTTATGGGAAATAATATACCCAGAAATAGCATCTCATTGTGGAATTAATGTAGAGACGCAAGATTTTGCGTCTCTACTGGGCAACACTTTGTCTTTATCGGAAATAACCTACAGCATTTTCAGCGTCGATTAGTTATTCTACGGAGTACAAACCTAGGTTTGTACTCCACTACTAAAAATTAATGTTATTAACTGAATTTGAAAACACTGTAGCTAACTTAATTTTATGCACGTTACTAACCTTTTACAACGTTTGTATTTTACGTTGTTGCTCTTCAAGATTATGCAGTAAAGACTGTAGCTCTGCCAGTTTAGTTTTTTCCTTATCAATCACATCTTGCGGCGCTTTATCGACAAAGGCGGGGTTGCTTAGTTTGCCTTCAATGCGGGGTAAATCATTTTTAATGCGCTGGATTTCTTTGTCTAAGCGTACAAGTTCGGCTTGTTTATCGATTAATCCGGCCATTGGAATCAAGATTTGCATATCACCGACTAAAGCAATGGCTGATTCAGGCGCGATTTCGTCGGCTTGCAACCAAGCAATAGACTCTAAACGCCCCAATTTCTGCACATACGTTTGATAATTAGCCACACTGCGCTGATCAGCAGTTGAGCCATTTTTCAGCAGCACCGGCAAAGGTTTGCCAGGAGCAATATTCATCTCGCCACGAATACGGCGCACACCTAAAATAAAGTGCATAATCCAGTTGATGTCAGCGACAGCCCCCAGATCACAAACCGCCTCATCAACGCTAGGATAAGCCTGTAACATGATGGTATCGCCCTGAATACCTGCGAGCGGTGCAACCGTTTGCCAGATTTCTTCGGTAATAAACGGCATAATCGGGTGCGCTAAACGCAACAACCTCTCCAGCACACTGAGCAAGGTTTTACGCGTGCCACGTTGCACAGACACATCATCAGATTGCAGGGAAATCTTCGCCAGCTCCAAATACCAGTCACAAAACTCATTCCAGGTAAAATCGTAGATGGTTTGCGCGGCCAAATCAAAACGGTAGTTGTCGATGGCTTTGCTGGTTTCGGCAATCACCTGATTTAAGCGGGTGTTTATCCAGCGGTCTACCTGGCTATACTGACAGACTTCACCGGACAAGCCATTATCCTGATTTTCCGTATTCATTAACACAAAGCGTGCAGCATTCCACAGCTTGTTACAGAAGTTGCGATAGCCTTCAGTACGCGCCAAATCAAAACGAATATCACGGCCATTGGATGCCAGCGATGCAAAGGTAAAACGCAGCGCATCCGTTCCAAAAGAGGGGATACCGTCAGGAAATTGTTTGCGCGTAACTTGTTCGATTTTCTTGGCCAAATGCGGCTGCATCATGCCAGACACACGTTTAGCCACCAACGCTTCCAAATCAATGCCATCGATAATGTCAATAGGATCGAGCACATTGCCCTTGGACTTGGACATTTTCTGGCCTTCGGCATCGCGTACCAGACCATGAATATAGACTTCTTTAAACGGTACTGCGTCTTTAAACTTCAAACCCATCATAATCATTCTGGCAACCCAGAAGAAAATAATGTCAAAGCCGGTGACTAACACGCTGGTCGGATAATGCCTGGCCAATTCTTCGGTATTTTCCGGCCAGCCGAGCGTAGAAAATGGCCATAATGCCGACGAAAACCAGGTATCCAACACATCTTCATCTTGTTTAAGCGGGTAATCAGCCGCCAAGCCGTGTTTTTCACGAATGGCCTGTTCAGATTGCCCTACGTAAATATTACCTAGGTTGTCATACCAAGCGGGAATACGGTGTCCCCACCAAATTTGCCGAGAAATACACCAGTCCTGAATATTGCGCATCCAGTCAAAATAGGTGTTTTTCCAGTTGTCCGGTACAAATTTGATATCGCCATTTTCAACGGCGGCAATGGCAGGTTCAGCGAGCGGTGCAACTTTAACGTACCACTGGTCAGTTAACAACGGTTCGATGACGCTGTTGGTACGATCACCGCGCGGCACCATTAATTTATGGTCGGCGATTTTTTCCAGCAAGCCTTGTGTTTCCAGATCAGCAACGATTTTTTTGCGTGCGTCAAAACGATCCAGCCCTTGATAGTGTGCAGGAATTAAATCGTCCGCACCGATACTGGCATCAACCGTGAGAATATTAATCAAGCCGCCGTGCGGTAAATCCAAAATAGCCGAGGTATGACGATGGCGCGTCCAGACTTCGTAATCATTAAAATCATGGGCGGGGGTAATCTTGACGCAGCCAGTACCGAATTCTGGATCGACATAATCATCGGCAATAATTGGGATGCGTCGGCCTGTGAGCGGTAATTCTACAAACTCGCCAAGCAAATGTTTATAACGATCATCATCGGGATGAATCGCCACCGCCGCATCACCGAGCAGGGTTTCAGGGCGCGTGGTCGCAACAATCAAATGGCCTTGACCATTCGATAAAGGATAACGTATGTGCCACATAAAACCATTTTCTTCTTCAGACAGCACTTCCAAATCAGACACGGCGGTATGTAAAACCGGATCCCAGTTCACCAGACGCTTACCGCGATAAATCAGGCCTTCTTCATGCAGACGGATAAAAACCTCTTGTACGGCATCGGACATGCCATCATCCATCGTAAAGCGTTCTTTGCTCCAATCCAGCGATGAACCCATGCGGCGTAATTGACGGGTAATGGTGCCGCCTGATTCTTCCTTCCATTGCCAGACTTTTTCGATAAATTTCTCGCGGCCATAATCATGGCGGGTTTTGCCTTCCGCATTGCACAAGCGTTCTACCACCATTTGCGTGGCAATCCCTGCGTGGTCGGTTCCGGCTTGCCAGTGTGTGCTAAAGCCTTTCATACGGTGGTAGCGAATCAGCGCATCCATGATGGTGTCTTGAAAAGCGTGTCCCATGTGCAAACTGCCGGTGACGTTAGGTGGGGGAATCATGATGCAATAAGACTCACCTTCTGGCTTGGCGGCAAAATAGCCATTTTCTTCCCAGTTTTGATACCAGCGTTGTTCGATTGCGTGTGGAGCGTATGTTTTTTCCATGGATGGCGGTGTGTTTTGGTGAAAAGTTGTTTTATTTTAACAGGGTTAGGCGGGCTTCAGTAACTCTGCTGATACGTGACACGCAGATTTGTATTTTTACTGACAGTTAAAAAAATACACATATTGTATTGTTTTTTATAATTAGCGTAAAATATGCGAGAATTATCCGTCATTTTTGACCCTCTAACATAATCTCAACCATCGTCACAAAATTTGTCACAACATGACATAAATATACCCTCGATAGCTGATTAATAATCCGCAATAAATATCAATCCACGCTCGCATCAGCCAGATCGTGTGTGCAGAGTGCTGCCGCAACCTGGTTTAATCGTCAACTACACTTGGCATGCAAAATGCTTAATCAAAGATAGATAACGGTATGACAAGGTTTTGCACTTAAGCCAGTTTTGGTTGTGGTGCAGCGGTGTCATCAAATCAACCTAACCTAATTAAACATCATTATGAAATCTATTCTAGTTTTGCCTGTCATTATTTCATCGTTGTTGTTCAATGTTACTGGCTATGCAAAGTGTACAAATAATCCGGTTTTACAAGCTGATTCGAAATTTCCGGCAGCAGTGCGCGGCAGATTGGTTTATCACTCCTATATCAACTACAGCGATGGCTCATCAAATTTATTCTTAAAAGATTTTCGCGACAATACCCTGACCCAGCTCAACCAGAGTTTTTGGAATATTGAAGATCCGATGAATGCCCATTTTTCTCCAAATGGTCGTCACATTACTTTTATGGGTAAGCAGGACACGCGCTGGAATATTTTTATTTGGAAAATAGGATCGCCATTGCCCCCTGTTAATTTGACTAAGCATACGCAGGTGACCGGTGGTACCAGTGAAGATCCTAAATTTTCGTCGGATGGTAATTATATTGTCTACAAAAATAATGGTGATGTTGCAATTGGACGTTTAACTTTTACTGATCCTGATGCACCGACTTTAGAGGCTTCCTGGGCGATTACCAACAATGGTTATAGCCCGGAAGAATCCATGCCCTATTTATCAGCGGATGGTAAATATGTTTATTACAGTCAAGGTGTGCGTGAAAACAGTGATTTGTATCGGGTAAGTTTTAAAATCATGACGGACTACATTACGGTAGGTAAGCCAAGTTTAGTTGCCGGCAGGCCAGGTTTGGCGGAGTTTTATCCTATTGTGCAAAATAGCGCTTTATTTTTTGTAGGCTGGAAGGATGCTACTTTCAAGAAAGATCAAATTTATTTAAAAACCAGTTTGTTCAATAGCTATCCTAGCGAACTCAATCTCAATGACTGCAAGGCCGATAACTCTGATCCTATGCCGGTTGATAGCTCAAATATCATTTTTTCCAGTACCCGTAGTAATAGCGATTTTTACAATCTATACCTTGGCAATATTTATACAGGCGCGGTCTGGTCACTGAATAAATTTGGCGTTAATCAGACGCAAAAACATCAGTTGGGAGCAACGTATAGCAATGCGCGTTAAGTGTGTTCTATAGACTTTCAGATAAATAACTTCTGATGTCGTAACTTCTCATTAGTTGCAGGTAGCCATATTTTTCAATGACTTATGGTATTAAAAAA
>NZ_FUKJ01000296.1 GCF_900163745.1 Crenothrix polyspora | reverse complement strand
TACCTGTATGTTTGATGCCTGGGCGGCTTATGATGCCAAGGCGATTGGCACGCGTCTTGGGGCTAGTTTGCGACGACCTTTGGCCGAGTGTACTGAGCAAAACAAGCAAAAGGCTATCAGCTTTGCGGCCAGCGCGTGCCTTACCGATTTATTTCCCACGGAAAAAGCCAGTTTTGACGGCTTGCTAAAGAATTTGGGCTATAACCCCAACGACAAGCCAACCGCCAAAGCCGATCCGGTCAACATAGGTAAAACTGTCGCTGCTGCTGTCATCAGTTTTCGCCATCATGATGGTTCCAACCAGTTGGGCGATTTAAATCCCACACCCTACAGTGACTATACCGGTTACAAGCCGGTTAACACGCCTACCAAAATAGTTGATCCTGATCGTTGGCAGCCTTTACTGGTAGGCGGCAAAGTGCAAAAATTTGTTACCCCGCACTGGGGTAAGGTTAAGCCTTATGCGTTAATGTCGGGCAAGCAGTTTCGTGACAAGATGTTGCCGCCTGCAAGCTATAAAAACAGTCCGCGTCGTTATAAGGAGCAGGCCAGGCAAATTCTTGAACTCGCTGCACATTTGACGGATGAGAAAAAAGTGATTGCCGAATATTGGGCGGACGGCCCCAAATCGGAACTGCCGCCTGGGCATTGGGATCTGTTTGCGCAATTCGTTTCCGAGCGCGACCATCACACGCTGGACAAAGATGTGAAGCTGTTTTTTGCCATAACCAATGCCATTTTTGATGCCAGCATTGCCTCTTGGGAAGCTAAGCGCTTCTACGACTATGCAAGGCCGATCACGGCGATTCATTTTCTGTATAAGGGAAAAACCGTGGATTCTTGGGATGGCGCGGTTGATGGTGCGAATTGGATGCCTTATCAAGTGGCATCGTTTCCAACCCCGCCTTTTCCAGAATACGGTTCTGGGCACAGCATTTTTAGTGCATCGGGTGCAGAGACGTTAAAATTATTTACGGGCAGTGATTATTTTGGCAACAGTGTTGTTATTCCTGGCGGCTGGTCGCGTGTTGAACCGGGTGTCGTGCCTGCACAAGACGTTACGCTCTATTGGTCGACGTTTAGCGAGGCAGCGGCCGAGGCTGGTATGTCAAGACTTTATGGTGGTATTCATTTTGTCGATGGCGATCTTCAGAATCGAAAAATTGGTCGTTTGGTTGCGCGTCAGGCGTGGGCTAAATCACTGAAGTATTTTGGTGTTAAAAAATAGTCGTAGCGTTTATTGTCTTGCCCAGTTGATGGCATCGCTGACATCTTGTTCGGTGATGCCTAATGCTTCAAGTTTAGCGCGGACAGCATCCGCTTGTTGAATTTTAACGGGTGTGAGAATAATGCGCCCAGATTCTAATGCAACATCGTAATATTCTGCGTTTCCCGTGGAAACTAAACACTGCGGCTAAACTAACACCGAAAAAATATTAAATGTTATGCACAGAATCTAACGAGACCCTTAATTGCTTTAGATTATCACTGACTTCTGTATCAAATTTAAAAGTTTGTAATATTGGCGGCAATTCTTTAAGTAATTCAGGATTACCTTCACGCCATTCGACACCAACAATGCCAGCCCAATAACCTTCGTTATCCACATCCAGAAAACAATCGCGCAAATTATCTAATTCTTGCTGACAAAAAACACCAAATCCAGAGGCTTCAAAAATGCCGTAAATTAAATAATGCTCCAGTACCCGAATATCGGCTTCTACTTCTTCAATTACAGATTCTTGTTTATTAGCGGGTGCTTGTTCCATTTCATTAACGATGGTTTTTGCCGCATTAAAAGCGATATTGGCGAATATATTTGAGCCAATAATGACTTTCACCACCTCATCCGCTGAAATACCTAATATTTCTTTACGTTTTTTCTCATTGGTTAATAGCTTAACGCCATGATTGGCATATTGACACAAACGTTCTAAAGCAGGTTCACAACCTGAATAATAAGTAAAAATTCAGACCCCTACTTTAAAAAATCCCAACTCTAGGTAAAAAAGCTGTACATTAT
>NZ_FUKJ01000295.1 GCF_900163745.1 Crenothrix polyspora | reverse complement strand
ATATAAAAGAAAATGAATCTTATGCGGGCATAACCAAAGTCATCTCAATAAACATTCTTTATTTTGATCTTGGCAGTGGGTCAGATTATATTTATAAAGGTACTACCCGATTTATAGGTTTACACAACCACGACCTATTGGAACTCAATGAAAAACAAAAACAGCTCTTTAAAAAAGACAGTATAGAATCGCTTTACCCGGAATATTACCTGATCAAAATAAACCGTTTTAATGACATTGCCAAAGATACCCTGGATGAATGGATATACTTCTTAAAAAATGAAGAAATCAAAGAAAACTTCACTGCAAAAGGCTTAAAAGAAGCGGAAGAAAAACTCAGCCTCATGAAACTGCCCGAAGACGAACAAAAAGCCTATGAACATTACAAAGACGATTTGCGTTATCAGGCCAGCATGTTCGAATCATCTTTTGGTGATGGTTATCACGAAGGTGAGGCAGTAGGAATTGAGAAAGGCATAGAACAGACAACAAAAGCGATAGCCTTAAAACTGATACAGCAAGGTGCTACCATTGAAATCATTGCGGCAGTGACTGGATTAAGTGCCAACGCGATAGAACACTTATCTCAATAAAAAAGGCGGCATAATGGGACAGTTTATTAAATTTGGTTTATGTACAAAAATTATTTGTTCTGAAAAAGAAAAAAACAAAATTGAAAAATATTACAATAAATTTAAGGACTTTTTCCATTATATTTATAATGGAGAGCATTTGAAAATTTATTGTGATGATATTTATGAAGACATAAAAACCAAACAAAATGTTCATGATCTAATTGAATTTGCAGAAGAAAAACCCTATCAAAATTTTCAATTAAGTTACAGTAGCAGTCGCTTAACAGCTACATTTATGACAAATATTTATATAGAATATGAATATATTGTATTGTTTTTAAACGGTAAGGCTTATATGGAATGCTATAGTGAATTTTTTTCATACCTAGAGAAGCTGCTGAGGGCTCGACATGTCCATCCACAAATCGGTGCTATGAAAATATTTTTAGATTAAATTTAGCGATTTGTAAAAAACGGGGCTGCTCCCTTTAGTTCCCGTGGCATTGGAAAAAAATCCAAACATGCGTGTATCGATGTTAACTGACAATGACTATCTACGAATAGCCAAAATCCACGCAAAAACCATTAATCAAGGCTTTCTTGCAGCGCTGTACAATATTTTAAAAACTTAATAGTTACAATGCAATTTGAATGGGATGAAAACAAAAACACGCTAAATCAATTGAAACACGGCGTTTCTTTTGAAGAAGCAAAAGCTGTATTTGATGACCCATTGCAACTGTCCAAACTTGACCATCGTTTTAGTTATTCCGAAGAACGATGGGTCACAATTGGACTCGCTAAAAGTAGTCATATTTTAGTTGTTGTTAATTTATTCTTTACTGATGATGGTGAAGAAATAATTCGTATTATTTCAGCCAGATATGCCAATTTTAAAGAGAAAACTGATTATGAAAACACTTAAACAACGTGCCGAATTTGATGATTACGAATTAGAAGAGCATTACGATTTTAATGAAGGTATTCGCGGACGATTTTACAATCCTCGAAAAATAAAAACCATGCTTCAGTTGGACGATGATGTGATCTTTTTTTTAAAAAAACAGGCCATTGAAAAGCATCTTAGCTATCAAGTTTTAGTAAATGCTTTATTGAGAGATTATATGAACAAACCGCATATCGATGTTAACTCACAATGACTATCTACGAATAGCGATACAACAAAACGTCAAAACTATATTTGGTTATGCCACAAAAGTTTATCTGTTCGGCAGTAGAGTCGATGATAGCAAAAAAGGTGGTGACATAGATTTGTATGTTGTGCCCGAAAATCAAGATAATCTGCATGAGAAAAAAATTAAGTTCCTAACTGCTTTGGACTTAGCCTTGGGTGAACAAAAAATTGATGTGATTATCGCCACAGACAATACAGAACGGAATGATTTTTGCTTGTACTGATTTAACCCGTTGTTTTATGGTAATCAATGAATGTAAAGTGTCGGCATAAGTGTTTAATAAGAAATTACAGAATTACAATTTATTCATAATAGATTGATTATTAATGATTTTAAAATTAAGCAATTATCATTCCGTTCTGTATTGCGCCACAGACCCAAATAGACCCATAGAAAAAGAAGCCATTGCCAAAGGCATAGAATTGAACGTAGATGATTTGAAATTAGCAAAAATTCTAAAAGAGTGCGATAAACACCTGCAAAGAATCAACGAAGCGTACAGTGATATGACAGCATTTATGCTGCTCACTTCTGATAAATATGAAAATTTATCAAAAGATGAGGTACAAGCACTCGATCAGTATTTGTTTAGATTTACAAAGCTTCAAGATGCAATGGGCGAAAAGCTTTTTAAAGCGTTGCTGGGTAAGTTTGCAGAAAACACCGACAGGCTATCCTTCTTGGATGTGATTAAAAAATTGGAAAAATATATCGCACTGGACATTGCTAACGAATGGCATGATTTGCGAAAAATACGCAATCAGTTGGCGCATGAGTATGAGGATGATCCGATTGGAATGGCCAATAGCATTAATTTGATTTATGCTAAAAAAGCAGTTATTGGGAGCATTTATTTGGCTATAAAAACGAAGTGCGATGAGATTTTTAGTGTTTAGTAACCTGAGTGTACTTGCTCACTTCCTCTTTTGAAAAAGAGGAAGTGAATACATACACCTGAGTAACAATTCACTTTAAAAACTGCTTTTAAGGGAGGAGCGACTGTGTATCATAATCTTGCCGAAGTTGATTTCATCACCGAAGAAGACTATCTAATTAGAGAAGTGGTGGCCGACGAAAAACACGAATACCTCAATGGGTTTGTCTATCGTCTGCACGCCGATCCCATTACCAACATGGCAGGCGCAAGCGACGCGCATGTCAAAGTCACAGGGAATGCTCATTACGCACTTAAGACCCATCTGCGCGGCTCACCATGCAGCCTGTATATGGCGGATATGCGCGTCAAGGTTGATAGCAAAGACAAAGCATGGTTTTACCCTGATGTCATGGTCACTTGCGACCCCGAAGACCGTCAACGCAATACCATGAAGCAGTCCCCTATACTGGTTATTGAAGTGTTGTCACCCAGCACACAAGACTACGACCGGGGTGGGAAATTTGCCGTCTACCGCTTGTTGCCTAGTCTACGGGAGTATATGCTGATCGATCCGACGCAATACCTTATCGAAGTATTCCGACTTAATGAGCATCGACGTTGGGAATTGTTCAGTTATGAAGGTGTGGACAGCATTGTTGAGTTAGCCAGTGTTGGTCTGCATTGCGCCATAACCGAAGTTTACGAAGATGTTGATTTGAGTTGACGTAATCATTCAGTCCCCCTCTTTAAATAAAGAGGGGTTAGTACCCAAAGGGCATAAAGGGAGATTTTTTAAATAAATCCCCTCACATCCCCTTTTTTCAAAGGGGAGGTGAATACTTACGAAATATATAGGTGCAGGGCGTATTAGATTTTTTTAGCATAGTTTAAATTTATTTCTGGAAAATAATGAATACTAAAATTTGTATTGTGGGTCTTGGTTATGTAGGGCTACCTTTGGCTGTTGAATTTGGCCAAAAATATCCTACGCTGGGTTTTGATATTACCCAGCAGCGTATTGATGAACTTGCCGTAGGCTATGATAGAACGTTAGAAATAGAAAATGACTATTTATTGGATGTCATTAACAATCACAGCCTGTCTTTTACCGCTTCAATTGATAATGCAAAAGATTGCAATATATACATTGTCACCGTGCCAACGCCGATAGATGAATATAAGCGTCCAGATCTTACGCCGCTGATAAAAGCCAGTGAATCAATAGGTAGTGTTTTAGCCAAAGGCGATATCGTCATTTATGAATCAACGGTTTATCCCGGTGCCACAGAAGATGATTGCGTACCGATTTTAGAAAAATTCAGCGGCTTAAAATTCAATCAGGATTTCTTTTGTGGCTATTCGCCAGAACGTATTAACCCAGGCGATAAGGAACATACGGTTACCAAAATATTAAAGGTAACCTCAGGCTCAACCCCCGATGTCGCCAAGCGGGTGGATGACTTATATAAATCGATTATTGTTGCCGGAACGCATTTAGCGCCCAGTATTAAAGTGGCTGAAGCGGCAAAGGTTATCGAGAATTCCCAGCGCGATATTAATATCGCCTTTGTCAATGAATTAGCCATCATCTTTAATAAACTGGGTATTGATACCGAAGCCGTGTTAGAAGCTGCGGGCACTAAATGGAATTTTTTACCCTTTCGCCCTGGCTTGGTGGGTGGGCATTGTATCGGTGTGGACCCTTATTATCTTACCCATAAGGCACAGTCGGTAGGTTACAACCCTGAGATTATTCTGGCGGGGCGCAGGCTCAATGATGCGATGGGTATTTATGTGGCCAATCAAGTCATCAAGCTTATGATAAAAAAAGGCCAAAAAATTGAAGGCGCAAAAATACTGGTTTTAGGGATTACCTTTAAAGAAAATTGCCCTGATATCAGAAACTCCCGCGTTATTGATGTGGTTAGGGAGCTCCAGGATTTTAGTGCCAATATTGATATTTATGATCCGTGGGGCGATAAGGCGGACGTTAAACACGAATACAACTTGGACCTTATTGATGAGGTTGATTTGCAACACTATCAGGCGATAATTTTGGCGGTGGCGCATAAAGAATTTAATACTCTGAAATTCAATCGGGTAGCCAATCAAGTGGTGTTTGACATCAAATCATTTTTAGATAAAAACCTGGTAGACGGACGGTTATAAACCATGCAAACAGAATTTCAAAAATTGCTTAACACCCTGCAAACACAACAAAAAACCTGGTTAGTGACGGGGGCAGCAGGGTTTATCGGTTCCAATTTAGCCGAGTTTTTACTGTCGCATAATCAGCTGGTTATTGGTTTGGATAATTTTTCGACGGGTTATAGAAAAAATCTGGATCAAATTGCCGAAGCGGTCGGAAGTGCGGCCTATCAGAATTTTACCTTTATTGAAGGCGATATCAGCCATCTGGATACCTGCCAACAGGCGTGCAAAAATGTTGATATTATTTTACATCAGGCTGCTTTAGGGTCGGTACCCCGATCCATTGCTGATCCGGTAACTTCCAATCTGTCTAATGTCACCGGTTTTTTGAATTTACTGACATCCGCTAAAGATGCCGGTACACAACGTTTTGTCTATGCTTCGTCCAGTTCAGTCTACGGTGACTCGGAAGAGCTGCCTAAAGTTGAGGCAAGAACGGGGAATCTGCTTTCGCCTTATGCGGTTATGAAATATACCAATGAGCTGTACGCCAGGGTTTTTAATAAAATCTACGGCATAGAAACCATTGGCTTACGTTATTTTAATGTCTTTGGGAGACGGCAAGATCCCAATGGCGCTTATGCCGCCGTCATTCCAAAATGGGTCAGTGCATTATTAAAAGATGACGATGTTTATATTAATGGCGATGGTGCGACCAGTCGTGATTTTTGTTACATCGACAATGTGATACAAATGAATTTACTGGCGGGTATGACTGACAATACACACGCATTTGGTGAGGCGTTTAATGTCGCGGTTGGTGGGCAAACAACCCTGAACGAACTGTATGCGTTAATTAATCAGGAACTCAGTCATCATGCAGCCAGCTTTGTAAAAAAGCCGCCTGTTTATAGGGAATTTAGGGTTGGGGATATCCGGCATTCCAATGCCAATATCGCTAAGGCACAGACATTGCTGGGCTATGTTCCGACACAAACCATAGAGCAAGGTATGGCACTGGCAATTGAGTGGTATATTGCAAATGTGTAGTTTTGCTAACCATAATCGGCATTTGTTTACCTGAGCTAGTCGAAAGGTATGGTTCGATAAACTCACCACGAACGGCTTTTTAAAGGTGTCCCACGCCATAATTATCTATTCACCTCCCCCTTTGAAAAAGGGGGATTGAGGGGGATTTTTCTAATAAATCTCCCCTAACCCCTCTTTTTCAAAGAGGGGGACTGAATATTACAACGCTCTTAATTGAGCGAACAAACCGCCTAACATAATTTTTTCAGTTAGTGTGTGAAATATTACCTTGTTAATACAAGGTTATACGCATTAGAATCAAGCTGACAAAAAATTCTAATGTGTGGGCGGGATATGCGCTATTTAGTAATGTCCTTACTGGTTTTATTTGCGCCATTCGGTTGGGCTGAGGCCGCTTATGCCGACCAAAACTGCCCCAACAAACCCACCGCTCTATTGGTTTCCTTACAAGGAAAGTTATTTTTTGATCCTGATAGCAAGGGTCAATGGCAAGCGGCGCAGCTCAATGCTGCAATTTGTGAAGGTAGCCGGGTACGGGTAGAAGCCTACAGCCGCGCATCATTACGCTTGCCAGACGGTATCATTTTGCGCCTTAACGCAGGCACGGTACTCACCTTAAGCGGCATTGCCCCTAGCCAACCCACCTTGTTGGATTTGCTCAAGGGCTTTGTACACTTCATCAGCCGAACACCTAGACACTTGCAAATTAATACGCCGATTGCCAACGCGGGGCCAGAAGGCACAGAGTTTGCGCTGAGTGTTGACGATTCCAGTGCTTCACTTTGGGTGTACGAAGGCGGCGTTAGATTTTTCAATACACAGGGCAGTATTCATCTTAAGCCAGGGCAGGGCGCTCAAGCGCATTTAGGGCAATCCCCACAAGCGCAAATCGACATCAAGCCGCAAGATGCCGTCAACTGGGCGTTATATTACCCGCCGCTGTTACCTTATCCCGAAATAACAACACTTATCGATAGTGATATTCGTAGGGCAATACGGGAGTTTCGATTAGGTCATGTTGACGTGGCTTTGTCACGGTTGGATGTTTTATCGCCTGACAAGAAAACACCGTATTTTTTCAAAGTGCGTGGTGCTATGCGTCTTACCGTGGGACTTGATAAGCTTGCCTTGCAAGATATTCAGGCTTTGCTGGCAAACAATCCGAATGATGCACAGGCTTTGGCTTTGCAATCCGTTTTGGCGTTAACACAAAATCGCAAAGATGAGGCATATACTTTGGCAAACAGGGCAACTGTTGCTGATCCGCACTCTGCTACCGCTTATTCAGCTCTTTCGTATGCCGAGCAAGGCCGCTTTGAGCTGGATAGAGCCCTGCAAGCAGCCAATAAAGCCACAGAATACGCGCCGCACGATGCAATGGTTTGGGCACGTAAGGCAGAACTTGAACTGGCTTTGGGGTTAACTTCTGAAAGTAAACAAACTGCACAACGTGCTTTGGGGCTGGATGCCACGCTTGAAAGAACGCAAACGGTGATGGGTTTTTCTCAGTTGCTGCGTATGGATACGGATGAGGCGTTACAAAGCTTTGAAAATGCCGTTAAGCTGGATTCTTCCTCGCCTTTGGCGCGATTGGGTTTGGGGTTGGCTAAAATCCGTAGTGGTGATTTGGAGGCCGGTCGTCAGGATTTGGAGATTGCCGCGATTCTTGATCCGGGCAATTCGTTGATTCGCAGTTATTTGGGCAAGGCGTATTATGAGGAAAAACGTAATTCGTTGGCAGAGGATCAGTTTAGTTTGGCGAAGCAGCGCGATCCTAAAGATCCTACGCCGTATTTTTATGATGCGCTTAAAAAGCAGACCGAGAACAGGCCGGTTGAGGCGTTGCAGGATTTACAAAAGGCAATGGCGCTGAATGATAATCGCGCGGTTTATCGTTCCAGGCAGTTGTTGGATTCTGACAGGGCGGCGCGTGGGGCTAGTTTGGCGTGGATATATGATACGTTGGGTTTTAATCAACGGGGTATTCTCGAGGCGAGTAACTCATTAGCGGTTGACCCAACTAATTATTCCGCGCACCGTTTCCTGTCAGATAGCTATGTAAGGTTTCCAGCGCGAGGTGCAGCGCAGACCAGCGAATTATTACAAGCGCAGTTATTACAACCGATTAATATTAATCCTATACAACCCCATCTTTCAGTTTCTAACAGAAGTATGCCGATTGGATTAGGAGTTTCAGAACCGTTATTTCGTGATTATACGAGGGTGTTTGAACGAAATCGACCACAATTGACCGTTTCTGGACTTTACGGCAACTTGGACACTAATGGCGATGAAGTTGTACTTTCTGGAATTTATGACAATATTTCGTATAGTTTCGGTCAATTCCATTTTTCCTCAGATGGCTTTAGAACACATAATGCAGATATTAATCACGATATTTATAATGCGTTCCTGCAAGCTGCTATTACAGATAAATTAAATATTCAATTTGAATATTTACACAAAGAAACAAAGCAAGGCAACATAATCCAAGATCTCCAGCCAGGTTTAACTTACGATGAGAGTTTCTATCTTAATCAAGATAAAATGCGAGGTGGGTTTCATTTTCAGCCCTTTCATAATATTGATTTAGTTGGTACAGTGGCAAATTTGCCTGAAATAGAACTAATATCTACCCCGATAAAAGATTATTTACCTAATCAAAGAAAAGATGTTTATTCAGGGTGGGCAGGTGAGATCCAATTAATTTGGAAAACAGAGGTAGCAAATTTTATTTTTGGAGGGGCTACTTCACAGAGGAGAAATAGTGGTTCATCAGCCAGATATTATAATAAAAGCTATCCTAAACTATTAGAAACGGATGAGGGTAACACTTTTTACGCATATTCTTATTTCAATTTACCTTTAAATATTTCAAGCACAATTGGCGTTAAGCATAGTTATTTTAATACTATTAAAGGCCAAACCGACAAACCATTTAGTCGATGGCAACCTAAGATTGGAATCCAATGGAATCCTATAAAGCAAATTGCGCTGCGTTTTGCTTACTCGGAAGGTATAAAAACATCTCTATTTTCTGATCAAACAATAGAACCTACCCAAATTGCTGGATTTAATCAGCTCTATGACGATTTTGACGGACAAATTTCTTCATTAATAGGAGCGGCAATAGATTTTAATGGCTCCAAAAATATTCTCAGTGGATTCCAATTTAATCAACGAAATATTGAAACAGTAAGTTTCAATAACTATCCAAAACAACAGCCATTTATACTACCATCAAGAAAATTAGATAGTTATAAAGCATATTTATACTGGATGCTTAGCTCAGATTTTATTTTAAGTTCAGAATATATTTTTGAAAAAGATGATCTTTATGCTAACTCTGAGTTGGATTACTTAACAACAAATAAAGTTCCAATAAGCTTAAGATATTTCAATACATATGGCTTTTTTGGGCAGTTTGGTATTACATATATCTCTCAAAATCAAGCTAAATTATCGGGTTTGAATAATTACACTCA
>NZ_FUKJ01000292.1 GCF_900163745.1 Crenothrix polyspora | reverse complement strand
AAATTTTATCTATATTAGCCTATAAGTCTTGAATAATGGTGTTATTTTTTTTACGGGTTGCCTAAGCAAAATACATTGTGGTTAAAAATATTGGTCGGGATTGCCATATTTGGGTTAACGTTATTTAATCCTGCTTTTGTTAAGTTGGTTGAGCTGGTAATGAGTAAGTAACTGGCTTGAATGATAATGGAATCCAGCGTTTCTGAGTTTGCACTACCGTTTCCACTCAGAGGCTGTGAAAAAATCGATTTTGCCGTTTTTAACTTATTGAAAAATAAGGCATCAAAAATACGAATTAGGGATTTTTTCACAGCCTCTCAGTCTAACGTTTTTTTAAATAATCTAACTTATTGAATATTAGTGTCATATAAAATATGAGCAAACCATCAGTAAATATTTACCTAATAGGTTTCATGGGTTGTGGAAAAAGCTACTGGAGCAAACAATTAAGCAGAGAGCTTAAAATACCTGTGTGTGATATAGACGATATAATTGAGGATAAATATAACGCCAAGATATGGGAAATATTTCACGCTAAAGGCGAAGATTATTTTAGGGAGATAGAATATCAGGTATTGCAAGATTTAATAAGGATAAAGAATGACTGCATTGTTTCATGTGGTGGCGGCATACCTTGCTATAATAACAACATGGCGTTAATGAATGTTCATGGTATTACCCTTTACTTAAAGGCTAGCAAAGAATATGTATTTAATAATTTAAAAAGAAATAGAGAGCGACGTCCTCTTATTGCCAAGCTTAACGATGTGGAATTAAGAAGCTTTATCGATATAAAGCTAGACGAACGCAAATCCCATTACGAAAAAGCCATGTACATCATCGATATTGATAATATTGAGTCATCTGATATTTTAAAAACAGTTATAAACTGTATAAATCAGCATGAGTTAAACCGTTATTGCGGTGATAATCCATCTGTACTTATTCAGCCCCCTAAATAACCAATGAAACAACAAGTTACAAAAGATAAAAAAACTAATATTTTGATCAAAAAACACTCAAAATGGGCAATAAGTGACAAATTTATTTGTTTTTTGGCAAAAACCGCTCTAAATAATTCAAATCCACTCCTGTAAGTTATTGTTTTTAAAATAAACAGGGGGGCTGAATAACTACGAATTAAGTTGTGCGTACTAACTCAGTCACCACCACACCCTCCACTACAGCCACTATCACTGCTGCAACTGCTATCTGAACTGGTATCGTAATCGTTATCAAAGTCGTATGAATCACCATCAGGATGTTTTCTGTCCAAGGGACAAGTCGACTGCCTATTGAAAATAAGTTGGGTATTAAAAAACTCTGCCAATCCTTCAAATTTGTTATCGGATAATATTTCATTACCATAAAGTGCATAAACTTTGCTTAAAGAGATATTTGGATCAGTAGTGGTGGCTTGGATTTGTTGGCGGTATTTTTCTAGCAGTATGTTTCCTGCCGTTGTTAGGTAATCTTGTGCATTTTTGTAGAATGGGTTGAAAAAGAAGTATCGAATATATTTAACTACGAAAACTGTCATCGACATGTAGAATGCCACACAGTAAACAGCGTTACTGTCTTCAATTCTGCCTAACTCCCCGCTATGGGGGGAAAAATCCACATCTAAGTAGATCTCTATTAACCAAGTAACAGGCAGTGCAGGAATAAGCATTACGATTGTTAAAAGGTAGCAGTAAAACAAAAAGAAACAGAATATAAAGCTACCAAGGCTATCTTTTGTCATAGGTGTTCCATTCCCATTTGTTATATTTCGAGCAAAAAAATCATTTTTTTGTTGGTTGATTTGCCCGACTAGTCCGCTGGAACATAAATGCTCTCTAATAGGCTTTATTGCTACATGTAGACAGGTGCTGTTAGGTGATTTCCAACAATAAACATACCATCATGAAAGAAGCATCGGTTCAATGAGGA
>NZ_FUKJ01000372.1 GCF_900163745.1 Crenothrix polyspora | reverse complement strand
ATGCCTTCGGCTGCCCCGATTCGTCCTCGCTCCCTTCGCCTTCACCCAACAAGGGGTTCAGGCCTCAGTACGCAAATGACTTTACGCCGTGTCGTATAGCCTGCATTTTCACTACGCAAACAGCGCTTCGTGAAAACACATGCACTACGGCTATCGCGGACTAAAAATCTTCACTACGCTAACGCTACGTTTCCAAGATTTTCAGCGTTTGCTGATTTTTTGGGCTACCAATATCCTGCAACAAAATAGTGCGTGGCTCATCAGGATAACCACGGAACGCGGTGTGTATTTCAATGCGTTCGCGGTCGCACACCACCAGCAACGGTGGATTGCCGAGATTTCCGGCATATTCGCGCAATTGCGCCAACGCTGCTTTTAAATCACGCTTGGGCTTTTTGTTTTCCCAACCAAAACAATCACGTTTCCAGACATCCGCCCAACCTTGCTTGCCGCTGTCTTTGATAGCGCCTTTTTCGTAGCAAAAATCTTTGGAACTGCGTGGTTTATCAAGCTGTAACAAGCTGCATAAATCCTCGATAAACGCTTGTGCGCCGCCTCGCTCAGTCAGATCATTTTGAGTCCAGGTACTAATGAATTTTTCAGGTGTCATGGTGGGAGTAGGAAATGATAGTATTGTCGAATGGAGGGTGTCACTGCCATGATGCCTACATAATGCTTACACCAGCGCGTCAAAAAACCGTTGCCAGTTAAAAGAATCCCCTGGATCAGTTTTTCTGCCTGGCGCAATGTTGCTATGACCGGTAATGTGCTGTGGTGATAATGTAGGGTATGCTTGCAACAAGGTTTTAATAATTTCTGACAGTTGTGTATATTGTTCATCGGTATAAGGTAGCCATTATCACCGGTCATTTTTTCGGGTAGCCTGCCGGTGGTTGCTTGCAGCGCTTCCAAAGCAGGCAGGATTTCTTGCTTGTCATTGGCATTGAGGCTAATGTGTTGGCCAACGATAATTTGCATGTCGGCATCAACGCTGATTTGTTTTTTATCGTCGATCTCTTTGCCCGGATTAACCAAGGCTTCACGCTGTTCAAGGGCTTCCTTGGCCATTTTTATCTTGTCCAGGCGTTCTTGTTTGTATTTTAGGTCTTCTGGGACTTCGTAACCGGTTTTATCTTGATAGGCTTGGTCTTCTTCTTTGTCGCAACGCTTGGCCTGTGCCACCAAAGCTTCGATTTCGTCGGTCAGTTGCTGTTCTTTTTCCTTTAGGCGCTTGTAGCTCATCGCCTTGTGCTTGGAACTGCTGGCCTTGAATTTGGAGCCGTCCAAGCTGATATGCCCCAGCGAGGCTAGCTTGAGTTCCATGGCAAGCTTGACGGTTTGTTTAAAACAACTATGGAAAAATTCAGTGTGGTCTTTGCGAAAGTCGCTGAGTACCCGAAAGTTAGGGCAGCCCATCTGGGCGATGTACATGAAAGAAATGTCCTCCTGGCAGCGCCTTTCTATCTCGCGGGAACTGAATACACCACGGCTGTAGGAATAGATAAGAATCGAGACAATCAGCTTGGGATGGTAGGCGTGCTGGCCTTTGTCGCTGTAAAGGCTCTCGATAGTGGAGGTGTCAAGTTGATCAAAAAGGTCACGGTATACATAGCACTCGTGGCCTTCTGGAAGCAGGTCAAAAATATTACGGGGAGACAATAGGGCTTGATTGACTACAATAGGGGATTTTTTGAATGGGAGGTTCATTGATGGCATGCCAA
>NZ_FUKJ01000291.1 GCF_900163745.1 Crenothrix polyspora | reverse complement strand
ATCTAACATTGCGCTCAAGCGGGACGCGCCTTTTCGTGGCGGTTTTGAAGGTTTGTATTTTTTCCAGCTTCGGTGGCTTCGCTGATCTTCCGTGAAAGGCGCGCCCCTTAGCTTTACGTTATGCTTTTTCATGTTTAATCTTGTAACCTTACAAATTTTTCTTCTCTAGCTTTTAAGTTGGGAAATATGTACTAGCCTTATTTTGATCATCAATAAAGGTATTTATTTAATGTTAGCCCGTATGGAGCTTTATCAAAATACGGAGGGTGCTGTGAAATCCCTAATTACGCAAGCTACATCTGGGCTACTCATTAAAATTAGTGCATATTTTCTTGGTGGTGTAAAGGTTTATTTCCGGCGTTGTTAATATAGAGAAATTTATGAAAAGCAGTAAGTATTTGTTGTTGATTTTATCATTAGCGTCCGTGTTTGTTCAGGCTGAAACTATAGAAACGCATGTACAGCCAATGGCTCCAGGAGCACCGGGCACAACCACTAAGGTTTGTGGCAAAGTAGTATTAATTAAACGGAATTCGGGAACTTTGATACAAGGGTTGACTACTGCCAATCTTAAACCCTACAAAAGTTCAGAGTCGGTTCTTGGTTCGGGTTCACGTTATCGCAGCAGGAATTTCAGCTTAACTTATAGTTTGACCGCATCAACTACACCGATTCAGGCTGGGTTATATGATTTGTGCTTAACACCTAGTGGAGCAGGCTTAGTCTGGCAAAAACCTGACACTACCGCATATGCATATTTTTATTATATACACGGCATAGTTCATGGTAATAACAACTCGGACAATGGTATCTTTGAAATCACTTTAAATAGCCAAAACTGAACGGAATAATTTTTGCCTAGCAACTAGTCTGTATAGGGCTTTAATAAAAATGCGGGATTTAGAAGCCACGAAATCTCAGATTACGCAGACTACTCTCAGAGCTACTTGCTAATCTATCTTTCGTGCGTATTTTAGCAGCCTAACGGGGTGTCCAACCGGATCGGCCTTGATACGCGTATTTTTCTTACAACAATCTGGTCAGCCGGTTAATTTCACGTTATGCATATGAATGATCCTCAGCAAATATCTACGCTTCAAATCGTTGGCAAGTCCGTACTCTGGGCTAGCTATGAAACTGCACTAGCAGTCCTGCCTGTTCTTGTTTGGGGTATAACACTGTTCTCCATTGGGCAAGATGGAGAAATCTGGAAATTGCCAGCCTGGTCATTTTTGTCTGTTTCTATATTCGTCACGATACTTCGTGATGGCCTCAAGGCATTTCATCGAGAATCAGCAAAAGAAGACAAGCTATCCAGAGACGTCATTGTTTCTTTTTCGCTGGTTGGTGTTGTTCTCAGTTCAGTGCTGTTGGTTTTATCTGTGCTGCACTCACAAAAGCTATTGCCATTTCTCTGGCCGTTTTTTTATGAGGCAGTCTATAGCCTTCTATTTGGTGGCCTGGTTTTCCTCTTTGTCGTTAAATCAATCTTGTTTCAGCGCACGGAATATGGGCGTTATGCATAATCGGGTAGCCAGGGGCATCTAACCCCCAGCCCCCACACCACCCACCATGCGGGTCCGCA
>NZ_FUKJ01000281.1 GCF_900163745.1 Crenothrix polyspora | reverse complement strand
GGGATTTATTTAAAAAATCTCCCCTAACCCCTCTTTTTCAAAGAGGGGGACTGAATGATTACTTTATGGAGAGATAAAGTAATTAGGCGATTTATGGAGAATAATATACCCACGATCCCATCGTGGAATTCATGTAGAGACGCAAGATTTTGTGTCTCTACGGGGTAAATTATTCGTCGGAAATCGCCTTAAACGTACAAAACAAAATACTGCATTTTCGATACAGGAATAACCCAATGCAAGGCCAAGATGGATTTTTAAAGCAGTTTATAAAATTAGCGGGGCCTTTTTGGAGTTCTAAAAATAAGTTTGCCATCCGCAAAGACACGGTGTTGCTCATTGTTCTGACCACGATGCAAATTGGTATCGCCATTGTTATCACGCAATGGAATAAGGATCTCTTTGATGCCCTTGAAAAGCATTCAATGTTGGGCGTAATTCATCAGGTACAGCTGTTAATAGGGATTTTCCTGGGCAGTATCATGATAACGACCACGCACCTTATTGTTAAAAGACGTTTATTGATCAGCTGGCGCTCGTGGCTTACTAAAAAAGTCATTTCCAGGTGGATGCATAAAGGCCGTCATTATCAGGTTACGTTTATGTCGAAAGCCGAGCATGACAATCCCGACGGCCGTATTGCAGAAGATATTCGCATAGTAACTGAAGATGCTGTCGCACTGGCGCTTTCCCTGTTTTACAGTCTTTTGTTGCTGGGAAGCTTTAGTAAAATTCTCTGGACCTTATCGGGTACGGTGGTTTTAAAGCTAGGCTCATTTTCGCTGCCTGTTATGGGCTATCTGGTTTGGATTGCCATTATTTATTCGGTTTTCGCATCAACATTGGGCTGGTGGATGGGTAAGCCGCTCACCGTGGCAACCAATGCCCGGCAAACTGAAGAAGCTAATTACCGGCATGATTTAATCACAGCACATGAAAACTCCCAGGCCATTGCTTTAATTCATGGCGAAAGCAATGAACGAGAGCGTTTTGTTGACTCATTTCGCGCCATTATTGCCAGCTATCAACAACAAACGGCGGCCTGGACACGTATTCAAATATTTAGTTCGGGCTACTCGGTCACCTCTATGGCATTGCCCATTTTGGCCGCAGCACCGCGTTATATTGCGGGCGCAATAACCCTGGGTACGTTGATGCAATCTGTCCAGGCTTTTGAGCATCTGGTTTCTGCCTTATCCTGGCCCGTCAATAATATGGCTGGAATTGCTAAATGGCGGGCATCGGTTGAACGGGTTGTCAGCCTGGTTAAAGCCCTTGACGAGTTGGATCATGATATAGACAATCTTGATTCACATCAGATTTGTGTCGCTAAGACAGAAAAATCGGTCTTAACGTTTGCTGATGTCACCATAGCCAGTTTGGAAGGTGAAACAATTTCGGCAACCATCAATGATGAAATTAAAGCGGGCGAATACGTATTGATTTCCGGTGATGCTGGCACGGGCGCTAAATTGTTTCAGGCGATTGCTGATTTATGGCCGTGGGGCGCAGGTCATATTGAAGTTTCGACCGATGAAACCCTGTTTATTATGCCACCTCGTCCTTACTTGCCAACAGGATCGCTCAATGCTGCCATTTATTATCCAAAAACCACAGCGTCATTTAACCGCTCTATTGTGGAGAGACTGCTAAAACAGGTGGGGCTTAAAGATTTGGCGAAGGAGCTTGATCGGGTTGAGTCATGGGATCAGCTACTGTCGCGTGAGCAGCAGCAGCGTTTAGGGCTGGTGCGTGTGTTACTGCATAGGCCCAAGTGGGTTTTTGTCCAGGAAGCACTGGATTCCCTAACGCCCGATGGAGAAATACAGATGCTGGAATTGCTGGCCAAAGAACTTCCTGATACGGCGATTGTGAGCATTACCAATAAGCCAACGACGCAAGCCTTTTATCAACGCACACTGCAAATTTAGGATCTGGTAGGGTAATTCTTCAACGGGGTAAATCGTGGAATTAATGTAGAGACGCAAGATTTTGCGTTTCTACCCTTGCTGTAATTTTGGGGTGGGCATAAAAAAACGGCGGGTGAATAACCCGCCGTTTTTTGCAATATCAATCTATAGATTTTTATTGCGCGGCTTTCAAATGTGTTACCGCTTCTTCGGCAGATTTTTTCGCTAAGTCAGCATGCTTCATCTTGCCGTGATCAATCGCATCATTTAAGCTGGTGACACCTGCATCCAGATGTTCCTTGGCGGTATCTGCATGAGTCTTCGCGGCCTTCGCATGTTCGACGACCGCACCGACAGCCTTTCCGTCAGCAGATGTAACCGCAGCCTCTGCGTGCTTTAGTGCTTCCGCCATGTGACTTTCTACGGCATAAGCGCCAAACGAAGCACAAGCCAATAAGATGCCTGCTGATAAACCGGTGAATTTTATAGTGGTAAGTTTCATGTTTATTTCCTGTGAAAAGTGTCTGAGAATATTTTTTTGCCGCCATGCAATAGGCGAATTTATCTAAACCTTGCCGTACAACTTAACAGTGCTTGTTTTAGTTGTCTTTTTTGATGTCATCCTTAATCTCCTTCTTTAAATCACCAAAGCCCGCTTGAGCCTTGCCGAGATTCTTTTGGACATTGCCTTCTATTTCCATGCCCTTGTCGTCCAGTATCTTGCCGGTAATTTCCTTGACAGCGCCTTTGCTTTCTTCAACGCGGCCATCGACTTGATCGCTATTTATAGTGCTATCACTTTGGGTTTCTTCGGCATAAGCGCCAAATGAGGTGAAAGTCAAAAAGACAATCGCCCACAGGCCGATGAGTTTTATATTGGTGATTTTCATATTATTTACCTGCCTTAATATCTTTTTTAATTTCTTCTTTCACTTCTTCTTTGATATCACCAAAACCTGCCTGGATTTTGCCGAGGTTTTTTTGAACACCACCTTCTGTTTCCATATCTTTGTCGTCCATTAACACACCGGCAGCTTCTTTGATTTTGCCCTTGGCGGCTTCGACACGACCTGCTATTTGATCTTTATTCATGCGCATCTCCTGACAATTGTTAGTTACAACCTGATAGCTATAACCTTAGCGTGGAATAATGTTTTCCTATCGCTTGATTAAAATCATACAGGCACAGATGAAAGCAGTCGGTGCGGTAACGTACATAGATCAAGGATTTTCTGGTGACTCACTTAAAGTGGGATAGGTCACGGTTAATTTTTGGGAATTTCTCCAGGCTCTTCTTTGAAAAAGAGAGGGTAATAACCAAAGGTCATAAAGGGAATTTTTTAAAAAATCCCCCTCGATCCCCCTTTTTCAAAGGGGGAAGTGAATACTTACAGCCTCTGTTTATTGTCCAATTTTAAGTGGATAACCAATGAATAACTTACGTAACTCCTCAAGCACGACTATGGACGCAGCAACACTGCCCGTAATCAACCAATCCAGTTGTGTCAATGCCGTTGTATGGAACAGGCGCTCGGCGGGTGGCCAGTGAATGACCAGAATTTGCAGTGCAATGACACCGAAAATTGCCAACCACAGGAACCGGTTAGCAAAGAAGTGCCTGTTAAAGATACTGCCTTGTTCAGAGCGGGCATTAAACACATTAAACACCTGGAACAGCACAAAAGTATTAAAAGCCAGTGTCGCTGCATGTTCAAAAGAGCCGGTCTGTCTGCCGTAATATAAAACCATCAGCGTACCCACCGCCATAGTCAACCCATAAGTAAACAGATTGCCGAAGCGCCGTAATGACAGGATGCGTGTATCAGGGTTACGCGGTGCTTCAGTCATACTGTCTGTACGACCAGGATCAACCCCCAGCGACATGGCGGGTGGGCCGTCCATGATGATATTGATCCACAACAATTGCACTGCCGTAAAGGGAACCGGCATTCCCAATAACGGTGCGCTAGCCACGGTCAAAATTGCGCCAATATTGGTGGATAGTTGAAAGCGAATAAATTTGATCATATTTTCGTAAATACACCGACCTTGCTCGATTGCCTTGACGATGGTGGCAAAATTGTCGTCGGTCAATATCATGGTTGCGGCTTCCTTGGCAACATCGGTGCCGGTAATACCCATAGCAATACCAATATCGGCGCTCTTTAGTGCCGGTGCATCGTTAACACCATCGCCGGTCATTGCGACAATATGGCCCTCTGTTTTTAAGGCGTTTACAATACGGACTTTCTGTTCGGGTGCAGTACGGGCAAAAACCCCGATAGCATTAATACGTGCGGCCAGTGTGGCATCATCCAGTGTAGCCAATTCAGTGCCTTCCATCACCTCCCCTGTTAACCCCAGTTCCTTGGCAATCGCAGCGGCGGTTACCCGCTGATCGCCGGTAATCATCTTGA
>NZ_FUKJ01000214.1 GCF_900163745.1 Crenothrix polyspora | reverse complement strand
TGATAACCGCAACAACAACATCGGTTTTCGGCTTGCCAGTCCGCCCGCCTGCTAAACCAGAATTCCAGATGTCTACGGGTATCGGAAGTGCGTCAGCGGGTGTCCATAGTATCACCTTCAGGCTTGTCAGGATGATACAGCCGAATAGCTTCCGCAAGGCTGCGGTGAAACGGGATGTGTAGCAAGTGCGAAAATCCTGTTTCATTTTCTACTGTTAGAGCGAGTCGCGTAGATTGGGTTGTATGCTTTTCGCACCCCAAGAATAATTACTTCCAGTACTTCTGTGCGGATGTTTGTTTTGCTACGGGCTTTACACTCAGTCATTTTGAAGTAACATAAAAACCAATGAATTTGAATATCAGGACGATTCTGCCACGTAAACAAACTCGATTAGTTCAAGTGATGATTGATTGGAAATTAGCCGTATCCGGTCAAGAACCATTACGCATTGAACCGTTAAGATAACTATGGGGGGCTTATGAAATTGATTAATGTTGAGGCTAAAGAGAATTATATTTTACGTGTTTATCTNNTTAGATCAAATTTTGGAGCATGGTGAGTTCGTGCAAGTAGATACAACATCACAGTTTTAGCAGCTGATGACCTTCGAATACTGTCAATATCAAAATATCATCGTCACGAACACGATAAACAATGCGGTAGTTGCCCAGAAAAACTTCGCGGATGTCTTGTTGATTAAATTCTGGCACAACGCGCCCAATCAGAGCTGAATCGGCAGCACTTTTGGCACGTTGTCGAATTTTTATGATCCATTTTTTGGCCGTTACAGGATTATTCTGGGCAATATGCCGCTGAATGGCGATAAGATCGTTAATCGACCGTTCACTCCAGCGCAACCTCATAGCATTGGCAATTCGTGCTCCAGAATGGCATCCAACTCGTCATCATCAAAAACCCGTCCGGCCTGTTCGTCGTTGAGACCTTGTTGCACGGCAGAGATGAATCGTGCCTGTGTATTGAGTCGGTCAAACTCATTAGGCGACAATACCACCGCAGCCGGTTTGCCGTTTTGGGTAATCACAATAGTGCGATTGTTACTGTTGATGCTTTTTAATAACTGGGAAGCATGGGTTTTAAATTGACCCAACGGTAAAATATCTTCGGAGATTTGTAAATTAGTCATGGTTGATACTTATGATAGCTCTGAATTTAGGTCTGAATATAGACTTTTTATCTACCAAGGGCAAGAGTTTCATGCTTCAACTTGTTTTTATTAGCATGAAAGTTATGTAGACACTTATGATCTGATAAACCGATAAAACCAGCTTATATCCGGCAGTTTGTGGCGTTGATTGATAAAGTTAAGGAATTGCAAGCATGAGTGAAATTCTCATAAAACCTATTAAACCACCTTACCCTTTTGAGGCTTATGCACACATTATTGAGCCGCTACCCGCTGATGAAGGCGGCGGTTTTTTAATCACACTGCCTGATTTGCCTGGTTGCATAGCTGATGGCCTTACAGAATCGGGAGCCATAGACGCTGGGCGTGATGCATTTTTGTGCTGGGTATCAGCAACGGCAGATATGGGCGACCCTATCCCAGCGCCTAAATTTAGAACGGTGACCGCAAGAAGGTAAAATCGCAGCCATGTAATGCAATTAACCCAAGTCACGTAGGCTCGGCTATAAAACCAAAACCCATCCGAATGAATCAAAGCAAGCCCCTTTTTCTTAATCGCCGGTTAACCTGCCAATGATACATTTTAGCCAGTAGCGGACGAATCACCGGCAACTGCATCAGCCACGCCAGCGGCTTCAGCAAGGTCACTTTGCTCATCAGCACAATATAAGCATCCATTTCCGAAAGAATCCGGCCTTCTGCATCTTTTATATGCAGCTCTGACAGCGCCTTTTTGGGATCAATGCCTAATTGACGTAACTGACTGTCCTGATCGGTAATATCAAACCAACACACATCGTCACTGGTTTTACCCGCGAGTTTTTCATAATTCTGCCGATCACGAACACATTTTGGACAAGCGCCGCAATACAAATCGGAATAATTCTTGCATGTTGTAAAATATAGCAATGATGCTGTCTAAATATGAAAAGGCATCTCACTATTATTTTCCACAGATAAGCCATTTTACATCCTATTTTATGTCCTATTGATAGTGGCATTGCTGCAACTGCGATTTAAGCAACAGATTTTGGATGGTGCATCCAAAAATGGTGATCCCATACCCACACAAAAAGACGTAAAACGAAAATCAGTAAAAAATTGTTGCACAAAGCCACCATCGCGCCTCGATAAGGCAGGGTTTTTACAGTCATTGGGCGAATCTGTTAAAACGTATTGGAAAATCGGCATCCACTGGTTGACGACCCTACGCGATTTATTGGGGCGACCATTTGATGACGATGCTATCTCAGTTTTATTAGGCGCTACGTAATGCATATTTCATTCCGATCTGTATTGACTATTACCAGAAAATTTGTGTTAAATAAACCCGTCCGCTGCTGTCTTTGGCAACACCAATGCCGGTCAATGTATAACCGCCGACAATATTGGCAAGATGCCCAGAACTTTTGAGCCAGCCATCAACCGCAACACCGGCAGCATCACTGCTACCCCAGTTGTAGGCAACATTTTCAGCCGCACCACCATTGGGGATGCTCTTCGCTATCAGTGGCACACGTTGTTCAAAAAAACCACCATGACCAAAAGCCACTTTACCGGTGGCCATATCTTCACTGTGGCCACGCGCCACATTGGCTATAGTGCTATTAAACGTTAGTGCCGATAAACCCTGGGCTTTACGATAAGCATTAATTTTTTGGTGAACACTCTGTTCTATGCCAGCAATATCAGTAGCGGGAGGTTGATTGTCAGGTGGCGGATTGGTAGGTGGATTAATGGGGGGATTAACAACGCTGGCAGTGCCGCCAAACAAAAATGACAGGCTATTATCTACATAATTAGCGGTAGCAATATCCAGTTTTTTGTCACCATCAAAATCACGTACAGCAATAGATGCCGGCGCTTTTCCGGTGCCAAAGGATTTCTCGCCCAGAAAATTACCGCCCGCTTTACCCTGTAAAAACGAAACCGTATTACCCTGAAAATTAGCCACGACCAGATCGAGTAAAGCATCTTTATTAAAGTCAGCCGCCATAACCGAGACAGGCCCAGTACCGACACTAAAATTGTGAGCCGCCACAAAAGCCCCATCACCTTTACCCAATAACACCGAAACCGAGTTGCTTTGGTAATTAGCCACAGCAATATCCAGTTTATTATCTTTATTAAAATCTTTTATCACGGTAGCAATCGGCCCGGAAGCTACCTTGAAACTTTTTTTGGAAGAAAAATTCCCCGCCCCATTACCCAGCAAAACCGTGACCGATTGACTGCCATAATTTGCAACCACTAAATCTTTGCGGCTGTCTTTATTAAAATCACCGATAGCCACAACACTGGGCCGACTCCCTACCGCTATGGACAAAGGGGCCTTAAAGCTGCCTTTGCCTTTACCGATAAGCAAGGAAAACTTATTTGTCGTGTGATTGGTTACAACTAAATCAGGAATTTTGTCAGCGTTAAAATCAGCGACCCCAACGTCAAAAGGTGTGCTCCCAGCCGGATAATGCACGGCGGCTTTAAACTTGCCATTACCCAGACCAATTAATATTGAAACCGTATTGCTGCCGTAATTGGCGGTGATTAAATCGGGCTTAGCATCGGCATTCACATCAGCCGTGCGAATGGATTGCGGTGTTTTTCCGACACCCAATTTCTGAGGGGCTTGAAAATCGCCATTGCCAGTACCTAACAGAACAGAAACCGAATTGTCTTTGTCATTGGCAACCGCCAAATCAATAATCTTGTCTCGATTAACATCACCGTCAATAACCGCAATGGAGCCATTGCCGGCCGCTATATCTTGACCTCTATCAAATGTGGCCGCAGTACCAGTTTCCGCCATCATGACCGACAGCATACCTGAACAAAAAACAAGGGAAGGCATTATTTTACGCATCGATTAAATCTCCATCTCAACAAAAATTGCAGTTTTTTTGGCGACATCCTTGAGCCTGGACAGGCGGAACTTAAACCTTATTTACTGTTCCATTGTAAATAGCCATTTTTTGTAACTGATTAGCAAGAATCTCCAACTCATGCGGGGGAGCATAGACAGATAACATCGTTTCAGCATACCCAAAGATTAGATCGGTCTGCCAAAACTCAAAAGCCAAGCATGGACAACTGAGTTTAACTTCCTGTAGTGCGAATACCAGCTATCCGAGCGCCGGTATGACGTTATTCTGCGAACAGCTGAAGATTCTTGCTAATTAGACTGAGGGATAAAGTGAGAGTCAGGCAAAAAAAAGCCCCCGTATAATCTCTAACGAAACGCACGGGGGCAAAGAACTACACTTGCCTTAAAGAACCTAACTCACAAACACTGCCATTAAGTTAAGTGAATGATAATGCGAAAAACAAATTCAGCCGCCCACCAAGCCCTCATCATCCGTGACAGGACGGCTGAAGACCTTTTCCACTTCTCATTCACTTAAAATAATGGCAGTGAGGCTAGTATAGGGGTGTAAAATTAAGCCATGCTTAAACAAACAGCAAACTGTAAAATATTTTTTAGTTTATTTTAAATTATCCGTAACATGGGGTTCAATTAACCGATACAGTACATGGTGCATTTTAGGGTTACCGGCAATAATATTGCCCGATGCCAGATAATTTTCACCAAACGCAAAATCCGTTACCACACCGCCTGCTTCTTTTATTAACAGGACACCGGCGGCAACATCCCACTCCATCGTGCCTATTTCCCAAAAGCCATCCAGGCGACCGCACGCGACATAGGCCAAATCCAAAGCCGCAGACCCTGCCCTGCGTATCCCTGCCGCATCGGTCGTAATAGCACGAAACATCCCCAGATAAGCATCAAGATGGGTAGCGGTCTTAAAAGGAAAGCCAGTGCCAATCAACGCGCCTTTTAAAGTGGACTGATTAGTTACCCTGATTCGACGGCTGTTCAACATAGCGCCGCCGCCGCGTTTCGCCGTGAACAACTCATCGCGCAACGGATCATAAATCACCGCCACTTCCAGCCGACCTTTGTATTTTAAGGCGATGGACACCGCATATTGTGGAAAACCGTGCAAAAAGTTGGTGGTGCCATCCAGAGGATCGATCACCCAGACAAAATCATTGCCTTGATGCTGGCCACTTTCTTCGGCCAAAATAGCATGGTCGGGGTATGCGGCTCTAATAATGTTGATAATGTCCCGTTCGGCCATGCGATCGACTTCGCTGGCGTAATCATTTTTACCTTTTTGGTCGATACGAAGGTTACCGACGCTGTCAGCAGAACGTAGTAGCAGATCGCCCGCACTTCTGGCGGCACGAACGGCAATATTGAGCATTGGTTGCATAGAGTTGAATTGGTAATGAGCGCAGAAAACCGTATAGCATACCAAATCTTTTGGTAAACTTAGGACTTTTTACTGCTCTCGGTTACCGCTTTGCTTTCGCATATTAAAATTGTTCTGGTCGAAACGACTCATCCCGGCAATATCGGTGCTGTTGCCCGCGCCATGAAAAATATGCAGATGAGTAACCTCTGGCTGGTAGCGCCCAAAATATTCCCCAGTGCTGATGCCACCTCCAGGGCTTCTGGCGCGGATGATGTGTTATCAAAGGCTATTGTCTGTTCGAACCTACAAGAGGCCATTAGCGATTGCCAAATAGTGATTGGTGCCAGCGCCCGTTGCCGCACTATTAGCTGGCCAGAACTGTCGCCCCGAGAGTGCGCGGAACAATTCGTCAGCCACAATCCTGACCAAAAAATCGCCATTTTATTTGGCCGCGAAAATTCCGGCTTGAAAAATCACGAATTGGACTTATGTCAGTACCTGTTACGTATCCCCTGTAATAGTGAATACAGCTCGCTGAATATTTCTGCGGCGGTACAGGTGGTGTGTTATGAGCTATTTGTCGCTGCCGGCCTGCAAGAGAAAATCGATATTGGTGATCGGGGCGACGTGCCTTTGGCAACCGCCGAGCAAATGGAATCGTTTTACACGCATTTGCTGCAAACCCTCTATGACATCAATTTTATGCAGGGCAATAGCTCAACCTCTATTATGCGGCGCTTGCGGCGCATTTATAACCGTGTGCAACTGGACACCAAAGAACTGGATATACTGCGAGGTATATTGCGTATGTCTCAAGGCAACAAGAGAAACAACTGAATGTTTAAGCGAATAAAAGAAGATATTGCCTGCGTTTTTGAGCGCGACCCCGCCGCACAATCGGTGCTGGAAGTCGTTACCACCTACCCTGGTTTTCATGCGGTGTTAATTCACCGCGTCAGCCATCTGTGCTGGCAAGCCGGTTTCAAATGGCTCGCCCGATTTATTTCCCATGTCAGCCGCTGGTTGACCGGCATTGAGATTCATCCCGGTGCCCAAATAGGTCGTCGCTTTTTTATCGACCACGGCATGGGCGTGGTGATCGGTGAAACCGCCATTATTGGTGATGATTGCACTTTGTATCATGGTGTGACCCTGGGCGGTACTACCTGGAATAAAGGCAAGCGCCACCCTACCCTACACAATGGTGTTGTAGTCGGCGCGGGGGCAAAAATTCTAGGCCCGATTGAAATTGGTGCAGGGGCGCGGGTCGGTTCTAATTCGGTGATTTTAAAACCAGTGCCGCCGGGTGCTACCGTGGTGGGTATTCCTGGTCATGTCATCGAC
>NZ_FUKJ01000280.1 GCF_900163745.1 Crenothrix polyspora | reverse complement strand
CATTGATTACCATAAAACAACGGGTTAAATCAGTACAAGCAAAAATCATTCCGTTCTGTATTGGGTTGGGGGAGATTTTTTAAATAAATCCCCCTCCATCCCCCTTTTTCAAAGGGGGAAGTGAATACATACTTTTCAATTAGTTATTTGTAGATGAAGTAAGATCAGTTTAGATTTTTTGATTTGGAGACTGCTGGAGAGACGAATATTTGTGTGCTACCTGGAATTTGCAGAATACGGTATTTCAATATTTAGAATTATATTGCACTTTACAATACCTTCGCCAAACGGATAAAGTCAGTTGGAAATGATATTTGGCAAAATTTTATGCAATTGATTTTTATGTGTTTTGTATTTTCAACTTGCATCCATTTTGATCAAATTTAGATCAAAATCCAAAATTGGCGAAGGTATTGACTTTATCAAGCTGCATTTTTTGCAAACTGCATCCCAGCGATCTTGCTTATTTTTAAGCATAAGCTAGAAAACATCTGTTAAGATATTAATATCAATATTTAGTGAGAATGTCCATGCAAGTCCTCGTCCATCTTCCTGACCATTTAGCTGATCGATTTAAATCAACCGTACCTAAACGTCTTCGGAGTGCGTTTATTGCTGACCTGATTAATAAGGCCATCCCAGAACAAGAAGATGCACTTTATCAATTGGCTTTAGATGTTGAAAACGACTCATGTATCTCCGAACTTGAATCAGACTGGGAAGTAACTATTGGAGATGGATTTGAAGCGCGGTGATATATGGTGGATTAACCTTGATCCTGCGCAAGGTAGTGAAATTAAAAAAACACGCCCAGGAGTGATACTAACAGTAAACGCTTTAAATAAGGCTCGGCGCACGGTTGTTATAGTGCCGCTGTCCAGCCAAGCTCAACCTAGACCGCCGATAGTCGTCGCCACATCTTCGGCGGGGGATAATTCTGTGGCAGTCTGTGATCAAATAAGAACCGTAGATAAAGCAAGGCTCATAGAAAAGATTGGCAGTCTGTCTAAATCTGACATGACAGACGTTTCAGCAGGAGTTAAACAAATTTTAGGCTTGAGTTGACGCGCTCTATGCTGTCCCCCTCTCTTTGCAGTTGGCAAACGTTGATCTTGTGCTATCACGGATACATAAGTAATTGCTGATTTTAAAAAATCGAAACTTAAATAATACTAAGGGCAACGGTTACTTACGAAACGTTAGAATTGCTTCGGCTATTGTGGTTTTTTGAAAGGACGGTGTTAGCTTTTGTTTCAATAGGTATTGAAACTATTTTCGAATACGGCCAAAGTATTGCCTGAGTCGGAAAAATAGTGCGGTTTTCGCTCTGTTCCATACGCCAGATCAACCTATGATTGTCAGTGAGTTTTAATATGGCGTTGGCAATGTGTAATGTATTGTTACCCTGTAGTTCAGAAATGTGTAAGCGGGTTTTAAACCAGCCAACATCCGCATAGATACCAAACAGTTTAGTGTAATTACTGGAAGACAGGCTACCTATTAAGTCGCTGCCTGTATTTTCAAGTTTCAGAATAATATGGGCTGATTTATTTGAGTGAATATCCTCTTCGTTGCTCCATGTGCGAGCAAAAGTTTGCCGTGTTGACATAATCGCTAGTCTACGAATTCCTACCATGTAGCTTATGGTGCCGATAATAGCGACTACAGATGTTAATATTTCCAGCATTTACCAAGCTCCTTTAATGCCCTATTTGGGCAAAAGCTTAGTCTAGTTTTTTTTATTTAAAAGTGAGTGGACTGGATATTTTTGAGCCGTAGACAGGTCGGATAGTGCCCCGTAAGTTGGCTTTTTAAAAAAGGGGAGGGAGCTGGTTTCAGGTTTAAAACTTATTTCAACGCTTCAATCAATTTAATAATATCACTGCTGCGCTCATCAACACGCACAAAACGAAACGTGCAGCCCTGCACATTTTTGACAGTATTTCTATTAATATTGGCACCGACCAATGATAGAACTACCGGATTGAAAAAATTCATCATCTTGGAAATTATGCGCCGAGAGCTTAAGACATGTTCCAGCAGCAAAACTTTTCCATTGGGTTTACAGACACGGTGCAGTTCTTTCAAGCCTTTACTGGGTGTCGGCACTGAGCAAAACACAAACGAACCCACCACCGTATCAAAACTGTTATCGGCAAATTGCAAAAACTCAATATCCATGAGGTGTAGATCAACCTCAATACCACGTTCGTTTTTTTTAAGCTCAGCCTGTGCCAACATGGCAGGACTAAAATCAATGGCAGTCACTTTGGTATTTTTGGGGTAATAAGCGAAGTTTTTGCCCGTACCTACGCCCACTTCCAAAATATGATAACCCTCAGTCTTTGCCCATAGTTTTTCGCGCCAGTGCTTAAAAAACAAACCCTCCATGATCGCTTCCATGCCTTCATAAAAGGGCGCGATCCGGTTGTATTTTTTTATGATGCTGGCACTGTCACGTTTCATAGAATTCAGTCTGTGCTATTAACCGAAGAGATAAGTACTAAGCATTGTAGAAACGCAAGATTTTGCGTCTCTACAGCGCATAGGGCGATGTATTGGAAGAATCTATTCCGCATCAGGCGCTTTGCCACGACCCAAACCAAATGATTCGGCAAGCATTAAGCCAACACCCACAACAATTGCAGAGTCGGCAATATTAAACGCGGGCCAGTGCCAGTCTTGATAATAAACATCCAGAAAATCGATGACATAGCCGTAAGCCAGGCGATCGATAAGGTTGCCAATGGCACCGCCCAGTACCAAAGACAAGGCTATCGCCAGTAGTTTTTCATGTGGTTTCAATTTAGCCAACCAGATAGTCATGACGACACTGATTACCAGTGCTAAAGCAGCAAAAAACCAGCG
>NZ_FUKJ01000343.1 GCF_900163745.1 Crenothrix polyspora | reverse complement strand
ATTAACCACATTGAGCTTGTCCAATCCACACCTTTCTTAAGCGCATAAAATACGCATTGTTAGCGATTTGAATCAGGTATCATTGTGCCACTAAACCAACAATGGCAGGTATGATCAACAGTGACCAGGCAAAAATTACAGTGGCCGATTTGGATAGCATTCAGTATTGTTATAGCAAGCGTGGCGTATTATGGCAAATCTTACCTCCCTCAACTGAAACAAGACGCACCACCCAAGCCATCCGACAAACACGGCAAAAGTGCAATCGCCGTTCTTGCGGCCGCTGCAACCCAGCAAGATGTACCGGTTTATTTGACCGGTTTAGGCACCGTCACTGGTTTACATACCGTTACGATCAGATCGAGAATTGATGGCGAGCTTGTTAAGGTTAATTTTAAAGAAGGCCAAATGGTACGTGCTGGCGCGTTACTGGCAGAAATTGATGCGCGGGCGTATAAGGTACAGGTACAACAAGCCGAAGGCCAGTTAAAACGCGATACCGCGCTGTTAAAAAATGCCGAAACGGATTTAGCCCGTTATCGAACCTTATTAAAACAGGATTCCATTTCCGCACAGCAAACCGCTACTCAGGAATCACTGGTAAAACAATATCAAGGCACGGTAGCCATCGACCAGGCTATGCTAGCCAATGCCACATTGCAACTCAGTTATACCAAAATTATTGCGCCGATCAGTGGCCGTCTGGGATTACGCCTGGTCGATCAAGGTAATATTGTCCATATTAATGATGTCAATGGTCTGGCTGTCATTAGCCAAACCCAGCCGACTAGCGTAATCTTTACTTTACCCGAAGATGCCTTACCAGCCGTTATGCAGCAGTTTCATGCCGGTAAACAGTTAACGGTAATTGCCTTTGATCGTAGCGGCAATAAAAAACTGGCGCAAGGCAATTTAACTGCCATTGATAATCAAATTGACCTGAACACCGGCACGGTAAAATTGAAAAGCCAGTTCGATAACACCGATGCGGCCTTGTTTGCCAACCAGTTTGTCAATGTCAAAATGCTGGTCAATACCTTGCATTCGGTTGTAACCGTTCCCGCAGCCGCCATTCAAAACGGGGTGTCCGGTGCGTTTGTTTATGTGGTCAAAGACGATCAAACGGTGAGTGTGCGTGCGGTAAAATTGGGCGCTGTCGATGGCGAACAGGTGGTTATCGAGGATGGCTTAAACGCTGATGAATGGGTTGTTGTCGATGGAGCAGACAAACTGCGTGAAGGGACACCGATTAAACTGATTAACCGTGATGCTCCAGTACCCAATAAGCTTGGCACGATTCCCTTGCTGAAAAAAGATCAGGTGCAAACACAGCGGCGTGACCATGCAGATTAAAACACGCAGGTTAAAACATTCATGAACCCATCACGGCTATTTATCTTACGTCCGGTTGCCACGTCTTTGCTGATGCTGGCACTGTTATTATTGGGTCTATTTGCCTACCGCCAACTGCCGATTTCGGCCTTGCCGCAAGTGGATTACCCCACCATGCAAGTGGTCACGCTTTATCCTGGTGCTAGCCAGGATGTGATGTCTACGCTCATCACCTCGCCTTTGGAGCGAAAGCTGGGCGAATTACCCGGACTCAAACAAATGTCGTCGACCAGCTCTGGTGGCGCGTCTGTTATTGTCTTACAGTTTGCCTTGAATTTAAATCTCGATATTGCCGAGCAGGAAGTCCAGGCCGCCATTAATGCCGCCAGCAATCTGTTACCGTCCGATTTGCCCATGCCGCCCATATACAGCAAGGTTAATCCAGCCGATGCTCCGATCATGACCCTGGCAGTCAGTTCAAAAACCTTACCGCTATATAAAGTAGAAGATTTGGTCGATACCCGTTTGGCGCAAAAACTGGCGCAGTTATCCGGTGTCGGCTTGGTGACTATCAGTGGCGGCCAGCGTCCGGCCGTGAGAATCCAGGCCAATCCAACGGCGTTATCGGCCTACAACTTGAGTCTGGAAGATGTGCGTTTGGCCATCAGCAATGCCAATGTCAATCAACCTAAAGGGATGTTTGATGGTAAAAGCCGCGCCGCGATTATCGATGCCAACGATCAGTTGCGCTCAGCCAAAGAATATGCCGATTTGATCGTCGCTTATAAAAATGCCAGGCCGATAAGCTTGTCCGATGTCGCCGACGTTAAAAATGATGTCGAGAACGTGCGTTTGGCAGCCTGGGCCAATAGCAGTGCGGCGGTTATTGTCAATATCCAGCGCCAACCCGGCAGCAATGTCATTGAGGTGGTGGATCGCATCAAGCAATTGTTGCCGCAAGTGCAAACCGCACTTCCCGCTGCGCTTGATGTCGTGGTTTTATCGGATCGTACCACCACCATCCGCGCTTCGGTCTTGGCCGTACAACATGAATTATGGCTGGCACTGGCTTTAGTCGTGCTGGTTATTTTCCTGTTTTTGCGCAACCTGTCCGCCACAATGATTCCGGCCATCGTCGTGCCTTTATCATTGATTGGGGCTTTTGCAATCATGTATCTGGCCGGTTTTAGTATCAACAATCTCACCTTGATGGCATTAACCATCGCCGCCGGTTTTGTGGTCGATGATGCCATCGTGGTGATAGAAAACATTACCCGCTATATCGAAGCCGGTGAAAAACCCTTACAAGCGGCACTTAAAGGCTCCCAGCAAATTGCTTTTACCATAGTGTCGCTCACGGTCTCTTTAATCGCGGTCTTGATACCGCTGTTGTTTATGGGTGATGTGGTGGGGCGCTTGTTTCGTGAATTTGCCATTACCCTGGCCGTGGCTATTCTAATTTCTGCCGTCATTTCACTAACCCTGACTCCAATGATGTGTGCTCGCATGTTGCACGCTGTGGATGAAAAACAAGCCGGTTGGTTTTATCGTGCCAGCGGGCGGGTACTGGATGGCATTACGGCAACTTACGGCAGGATGCTCAACATAGCCTTACGCTTTCAAGGCATGACTTTGCTGGTGGCTGTGATGACACTGGTGCTGACAGTGGTGTTGTACATTGCCATTCCAAAAGGCTTTTTTCCGGTGCAGGATACCGGTGTTATCCAAGGCATTTCCGAAGCGCCGCAAAGCATTTCCTTTGCGGCAATGGCAGAAAGGCAACAGGCGTTAGCACAAGTTGTTTTAGATGATCCGGCAGTGGAAAGTGTTTCTTCATTGATTGGTATTGATGGCACTAATCCCAGCCTAAACACGGGACGATTATTGATTACTTTAAAACCGCTGGCTGCGCGTGGGGTCAACGCAACGCAAATCATGCAGCGCCTAAAACCCAAGCTTGACGAGGTACAAGGTATCACGCTGTATATGCAACCAATGCAGGATTTGACGATTGAAAATCGTGTTAGCCGCACACAGTATCAATTTAGTGTGGCCTCCGTAGATGCCGATGAATTAAACCAGTGGACAACACGTCTGGTTGACAGGCTCTCACACATACCAGAATTGGCCGATGTTGCCAGTGATAGCCAGAATCAGGGCTTACAGGCCTATGTTCAGGTGGATCGTACCAGTGCCAGCCGCTTAGGTATCAGCATGGCCGCCATTGATAATGCCCTGTACAATGCCTTCGGGCAACGTCTGGTTTCAACCGTATTTACCCAGTCAAACCAGTATCGCGTGGTACTGGAAGTTAAGCCGGAATACCGCAACGGTGTAACGGCCTTAACGGCGCTGCGGATTCCATCCACTAATGGCACGCAAGTGCCGTTGTTATCGATGGCAACTGTGTCGGAACGCCTGGCTCCCCTGGCAGTCAATCATCTGGATCAATTTCCGGCCGCCACTGTTTCATTTAATTTGGCTCCCGGGGCGTTTCTGGGTAACGCAGTGTCGGCCATTGAAAACGCGATACAGGCGATGGATTTGCCAAAAAACGTACAAATCAATTACCAGGGCGCTACCCAGGCGTTTAGCGCCTCGCTTGGTAATACCCTATGGCTGATTATTGCCGCCATCGTGACCGTCTACATTGTACTAGGGGTACTTTATGAAAGTTATATCCATCCCGTTACCATCCTGTCAACCCTGCCATCTGCCGGAGTCGGTGCCTTGCTGGCGCTTAAGCTTTCGAATAACGACTTGAACATTATTGCCATTATCGGCATGATTTTGCTGATCGGTATCGTCAAGAAAAACGCCATTATGATGATCGACTTTGCCCTGGAAGCCGAACGTCAGCAAGGCCTGCCAGCACAGGAGGCGATTTATCAAGCCTGTTTATTACGCTTTCGACCGATCATGATGACCACAATGGCGGCCTTGCTCAGTGCTTTACCGCTTATGTTGGGTAGTGGTGTAGGTTATGAGTTGCGCCATCCTTTGGGCATCACGATGGTAGGCGGTCTGATTTTATGCCAGTTGCTGACCCTGTTTACAACACCGGTGATTTATTTGGTATTTGACCGATTGGGGCAAAGTTTTGCAAACGGCACACGTTAAGGAAAATTTGTGAATATCGGTGTTATGTTACAGTCTTATCATCCAAGGTAACAAACAATTCCAAAGAATAACCTTGAGAAATTTCACTACATTATCGGAAGCTAACCATGGACTACACCGCAATTCTTCAAGAGCTCAACAAGGCATCACTATTTGATTTGCACCGTTTACAATCGGCTATTTATCAGGAATTAACCAATCCAGTCCGAATAGATCAAGTTAAAGCGCGATTAAAAATAGGTGATGCCGTCAGCTATTTTGTTCCGGAATCGAATTGCCTCACTGATGCCGTGATTCTAGAAATCAATAGAACGCGTTGCCTGGTCAGAAACATCAAAGACCAGAAAAAATGGAATATTCCTTTTTATTTTTTAAATTTGGATAATGTTGACAGCGATATAAAGTCGGCAAAGAATGCGGTTGGCATAGCCAAAAGCGCCTTAAAAGTGGGTACCAAAGTGGGGTATAGGAGTAAATATCACCAAGATGTCTTCGGCGAAGTCATCCGTCTTAACCAAAAAACAGCTACCGTCAGAGTCAACGGGCGCGAATGGCGAGTACCGTACAGAATGCTATTTTGGGTTATTGATGGAGAAACGGGCGACCTACAGGAACCGACTTATATCCCATACCATGCTGACATTGAACCATAGAAACTGAGCCACAAAAAAGGGAATTAGTGCCATGATTTTGTCAGGTAAGATAAAAGCTATACTACCCACCATTCCCATCATAAATTTTCCGTTATAGGGCCACGGAACATAGAAAATGGCACAAAAAACAAAATCGTGAATATTTCGGCATTATGCATCCATCGACCCGTTGCAACCACCTTGTTAACATTGGGCGTTGCCCTTGCAGGTATTCTGGCTTTTTTTCAATTGCCGGTCGCCCCGTTGCCGCAAGTTGATTTCCCGACCATCTCGGTACAAGCCAGCTTGCCCGGTGCCAGTCCTGAGACGATGGCTGCAACTGTAGCGACACCACTGGAGCGATCTTTAGGGACAATTGCCGGCATTACCGAGATGACCTCCTCCAGCGCATTAGGCTCGACCAATATTACCTTACAATTCGACCTTGCCCGTGATATTGACGGCGCAGCACGCGATGTACAGGCAGCCATTAATGTAACCAGCGCCCTGTTGCCCAGCAGTCTGCGTAGTCGCCCCAGCTATCGCAAAATAAATCCTGCCGATACCCCGATCATGATTTTGGCGCTGACCTCGGCAACACTGTCACGGGCGCAGCTGTACGACGTAGCCGCAACCCTACTGGAGC
>NZ_FUKJ01000398.1 GCF_900163745.1 Crenothrix polyspora | reverse complement strand
TTTCGCTCCGCGCCGATTGCTGCCAATCGAATCAGCGCGATTCAAACCACTGTCAAGGTAACGCAAGCGGCCGCTGTCGTTTTTGCTCGTCGCGTTTCCAGCAATGCTGGGCATGGCGTGTTAAGTTTTTACATTGATAAGACTAAAAAAGCGTCATGGTCTGGCGAAAAAGCTTGGCAAACCGTGCGATTCCCGCTTACCGCAGGAACACATACGTTGCGCTGGGAGTATAAAAAAGATGCGGGTGCGGCGAAAGGTGCAGATGCGGCGTGGATTGATGAGGTGAGTTATCCGTCTTCGGTGCAAACTCGGATTGTGGGACAAACGACGAAAGCCACTTGTGTAGGGGCAACACAAGGGACGCTAAATTTGATGACTATTAAAAATCCCACTTGTGGACAGGCACAGGCTTATGTGGGGTGGTTAAAAGTAGTCGGGCCATCAACGCTGAAAAATGCAGATATTTTAATTAACGCAGTTAAAGGCATTGAAGTAAAAAATGAGGTAATACAAGGTTCTATTGAAATGGGTGCAATGCTTTATGGCTATTTAAGTCCTTTTTTTTCAAGCAATAATCTAGGTGAAAAAGCTATTGATTTACATGGTCAATTCGAGTCTGATCTTGTAGGTGTTGTCTGTAATGCTGTTAATGATCCAGTAAAAAAAGAAACTTGCGATAATGTAAAATCTGGAGTTTTCACATTAATAGAATTTGGTTTTAAAAAAGCGGCGGCAGGTGCATTAGGAACGGTCTCAGTTTATCCGTATGCCATTGAGAAAGGTTTTGCCACCTTATTTAATCTTTATTTTGCTTGGGATGCCAATGGTCTAACCGAAGAGATAAACAGCATTAATATTGCTTATAGCTTTTTAGATGAGTATTACAAAAATGGTATGAGTTATGTTGCTATGCGTAAAAATTATGGCGTTACGAGTACCAGTTTAGGCGTGTTAGTTGATGCACTAGCAAACAAAAAAGGCTATAAAAATTCGTGGTATGGCACTGAGTATCTTAATGGACGAATAGTCAAAATCATTAATAGAGCGATAGCAAAAAATAACGCTTTGCGGCAATCAATTCCTAAAACCTAAATCAATGACTGCCAGTCCTTTAAGGACTGGCAGTCATGAAGGAAATACGTAATCCACAAGCCTTACCGCTGCTTAAAAAAACCTTTCAAAACCAGTTGCTCGAATCTGCTGCTTTCGTTGCCAGGGGCACAGCGTTATCGTGGATGGGCAATGTTGAGGCAACAAAAACTTTGCTCAATTGGGCACGCCAAGCACCCGATGATGCCGCAGAACAAGCCCAACAATGGATAGGTATTACTGCTGGGCGTGATTCTGATTCATCCATATTTCTAAAACAAGCACTGGCGCAAAACAACACCTTCCAAAGTGCCGAAGTTAAAAAAGGCATTTTGTTGGTAATGAGTGAGCGGTAACACGATAAGATAAGCTTGCACGTTGCCAAACAGTGTTTGGCAACGGGGTTTTAGCCAATGCGGTAGTCCAAAAGGCATTCAAAAAAACTCGACAAGATGTACTAAACATAGGATGCTACTGACGTAAGAACGTAAAAAGTATGGAATAGGAAAGAAGAAAGCTACGCTAACCTACTTGGGTAACAATCAATAATCAACCGGCAACCGCTCCAGCAACTCATCCCATTGAATAACAATATCCGGCAATACCTTAACCTGGGTTTCGCCGCGTAATTCATAAATATCCGGCTTGCCGTATTCCCCATCAATTAGGCAATAAACCGTTACCACCCTGTCTATCGGGTGAACCAGCCAGTATTCACATACGCCATGAAGCTCATAAAGAGCGCGTTTTTTGGTTTGGTCGTGGCTGGCAGTGGAAGGCGACAATACTTCGACTATCCAATCCGGCGCACCGCGTATGCCACGGCGATCCAGTTTATTGCTGTCGCAAACCACTATCACATCCGGTTGCACCACGGTGTCAATGTGTTCGTCGGTTTCATCCTGTTTCGGCAGGCGAACATCTACCGGTGCGATGAAGGCGCGACAAGGCTTGCCCGCTAATATGTTGGCGGCTTGCAGATAAATTTCCCCCGCAATATCTTGATGCGCCAAATCCGGTGTTGGAGCCATCACATAGGCGATGCCGTCAATCAGTTCATAACGCACATCATCCGGCCAGGTTAAATAATCGCCGTAGCAATGGGTTTGCGTGTCTCTTAATGCTAAACCCATGCAAGTCTCCTGGTGTGTTTTTTAGACGAATAGTGATGGTCAAAAGCGTAACATAGACTGATAAGCAGCGGCAATGGCCTTATGAAATAAAGCCGCTAGCCCTCATCGGCCAGCGTTAACACCACTTCTTCAGCAGTTTTTTGATGAATTTTAAAGCCACGCATTTCCAACACGCCTTTGGTGTTGAGAGAAATAATCAAATACAGCGCATCTTCATAATTGGCGAGTTCCAAATCAGTTGTTGAGGGTATCGCTGGCGATGTCGGGTGCGAGTGATAGATGGCAAACAGCGCTTCACCATGTTCGCGCATGGTTTTCATGGCGGCGATGTGTTGCTCGGCATCCAGCAAAAATTGTTGTTGCGGTTGCGTTGCGACATTTTTAATCGGATAACAACGCACCGGTTGATTGTCTTTAGCGCTGACTAAACCACAGATTTCATCATTAGGTGAAATTTGCGCCAGATGCAACAGTTCGTTGGTCAGTTTACGGGAGATTTGGATTTCGCTGGCTAGCATGGGCTTGTCTCAGGTTTATGATTAAGTATGGTGTGCTCTAAGGATTCCATTGTCCATAAGTGACGCGCGGCTGTCCCGATAAATCGAGATAGGTTTGTACGTTTTCGTAGCGGAATTCTTTGAAAATATTTTGCACGGCATCTTGCTGATTATAGCCATGTTCGATCAACAAATGCCCGCCGAGTTGCAATCGATGACGGGCTTGGTCGGCCAAAGATTGAATAGCCTGAAGGCCATTATCGGGTGCAACAAGTGCAGTTTGTGGTTCAAAACGCAAATCGCTATCCTGTAAATGCGGATCGCCTTCTGCAATATAGGGCGGGTTGCTAACGATAAGGTCGAATAATTCTAAGGGAACATGGCTAAACCAGTTACTGGTATAAAATTGAATACGATCAATATCATGTTGTTTGGCATTGCTTTGCGCGATCGCTAATGCGGCCTCGCTAATATCCGTAGCGGTCACATTGGCTTGTGGACGTTCTGCCGCCAGGGTAATAGCAATAATCCCCGATCCTGTTCCAAGATCGATAATTCTGGCCGCTTGATCGACAGGAATCAGTTTTAACGCACATTCAATCAACACTTCGGTGTCAGGCCTGGGGATTAATACATCGGACGACACCTGAAAACTACGCGACCAAAACTCTCTGTTGCCAGTGATGTAGGCGATAGGTTGGCCTTGTTGACGTTTGGCAACGGCTGCCCAAAATAAATCCGCTTGTCGAGCATCCAGAATTTTATCCGGCCAAGCACGTAGGTGTGAACGTTGTTTTTGCAGTATCGAACATAACAAAACTTCCGCATCCAAGGTCGCTGAATCAGAGCTTGTCGCAAGCATCTGTGTTGCCTGTTCCAGTATTGTTTGGATGCTGGTCATGTCCTCAATTATCGCCAAGCTGGGTAAGCAATTCAGCTTGATGTTCACTGATTAACGGCTGGATAACCTGCTCCAAGCCGCCTTGCATGATGTCATCCAGCTTGTACAAAGTAAGGTTGATGCGATGGTCGGTCAATCGGCCTTGCGGGTAATTATAAGTGCGTATGCGCTCGGAGCGGTCGCCGCTGCCGACTTGCAGCTTGCGGGTGGCAGATTGTTCCGCGTGGTGCTTTTCTTGCTCAGCAGACAGCAAACGCGAGGCCAATA
>NZ_FUKJ01000415.1 GCF_900163745.1 Crenothrix polyspora | reverse complement strand
TCCTAGGGTACCGATGAATTCCTGCATTAACTTTGATTGCTCGGAAGTACCAAGAAATTGAATGGCAATGCTTGCATCACGCAAATGCGAGACCGCTTCTTTGTCTCGATTATTTGAATACATCATCAAAGAGGTGAAAGAAGAAATTAGGTAATCGATTCTTTGTTTTCTCCTCTGTTCGACAAATTGTCGGGAGACTGCAAGTTGATGTGACACAAATGCCACAATGATTGCAATCAACGCCGGCAATCCGATTTTCCAGAATTCATAAGATGTAAAAAGTTCACACATTTATAGATACCTTCATTAATTATGGGCTTTGAAAATAAAATGGATGTACCTAAAAATAGATTGAAAGACAGGTAAGAACGCTGTGTGCAACACGGATATACAGAATCCTGTCTATTTTATCCGTAACTATCAATGTTCTATTTTTTTCACAACCGAGTATTCCTAATGATTACGCTGAATAATATACAGCGACAATTCCCGCAACAAATCCGCTTCTGCGCCAAAAATACTGAGGTTTTCAATCGCTCTTTCGTGTAATTCCTGCGCTTTTTGCTTGGCACCCACTAACCCCAACAAGGCTGGATACGTAGGTTTGTTGTTATCCTTGTCTTTACCCTGCGTTTTACCCAGCGTAGTGGTATCGCTTTCTTCATCCAGAATGTCATCTTTAACCTGAAAAGACAGGCCGATACACTTGGCATAGTTATCCAACTTGGTGGCAATAGCCGGATCGACATCCGCAATAGTTAAGGTAGCCAAATTAACACTGGCACGAATCAACGCACCGGTTTTATGGATGTGCATATTTTCCAGCTCAGGCAAATTCAATTGTCTGCCCACCGATTCCAAATCAATCGCCTGCCCGCCTACCATGCCTTGAGAACCACTGGCTTTGGCTAGCAGGGTAATCATCTTTAAACGTGCTTCAGGCGATGCGGTAATTGCGCTATCGTGAGCCAGTATTTCAAACGCCAAAGCCTGCAAACCATCGCCCGCCAAAATGGCAGTCGCCTCATCAAAAGCCTTGTGGCAAGTCGGCTTGCCGCGCCGTAAATCATCATCATCCATTGCCGGAAGGTCATCGTGGATTAACGAATAAACATGAATGAACTCCACCGCACAGGCTACGCCATCCAGTGTTTCTGGATTGATACCCAACGTTTTACCCGTGCAATAGGTTAATAACGGACGCATCCGCTTGCCGCCATTCAGTACGCTGTAGCGCATGGCCTCATGCAATTTTTGCGGCAGTATATTATTGCTGGGCAGACGATTTTCCAAGGCGGCTTCAACGCGAGCCTGGCAAGTGGTTAGGTAGTGTTGTAACGCGCTATTCATCGGTGTAGGGTTCCAGGGTGGGCGTGCCATTTTTGGTGATTAGGATTTGTATTTTTTGTTCTGCATCCTGCAAGGCTTTTTGGCACTCACGGGTGAGATTAACGCCGCGTTCAAAAGATTTTAGCGAATCTTCCAATGAGATATTGTCTTGTTCCAGCAAGCTAACCAATTGTTCCAGTTCTGCAAGCGAGTCTTCAAAGCTTGGGGTCTTTTTTTTGGACACGGGGTAAATTGTTTTGTTAATGGCACAAAATGTAAACGAGTATGCTAATTATATCTGAAATTAATCAGGTAGTGATGCAGTCGTGTATAAGCTTGACTATACTTGATGCCAAGAGCAAAGAAGTTGCGCTGCTCCAATGCCTGCACAATACTTTTATCGCCCACTTAACAACAGAGGCTTTATGACTATCTCTATTCAACTACCTGTTGATGTTGAAGCTAAACTGGAACACTTGGCGACCCTCACCGGACGCAGTAAGGTTTTTTACGTAACCGAAGCTATTTTGGAACACTTGGACGACATCGAGGATTTGTACCTTGTTGAACGTGAGCTTGACGCTATTCGCGATGGGGTATCAGTTCCCATTCCACATATCGAAATGATAAAACATTATGCGGGCATGGGTTGTCCCTGAATCGTAGCAACCACACGCCTTTGCCCACCGTGATTACGATGTTCGCACAAATAAATACCCTGCCAAATGCCCAAATTAAGCGCCCCTTGAGTAATCGGAATACTCACGCTGGAACCTAACAGGCTACTTTTGATGTGTGCGGGCATGTCGTCATCGCCTTCGTAATCATGCCGGTAATAAGGCGCTCTTTCGGGTACAAAGGCGTTGAAATGGCTTTCTAAATCTAAGCGCACAGTGGGATCGGCGTTTTCATTAATGGTTAGAGATGCTGAGGTATGCTTGATAAACACATGCAACAAACCGCATTCGATTGTACTGAGAACGGGCAAGGCGCTGAGGACTTCCTGGGTAATCAGATGAAAACCACGTTTTTTAGCAGCTAATAAAATTTCCTGTTGTATCCACATTGAATTTGTTTATCAAGTAAAGAGGTGTGTAGGATATTGAAGTGGTAATCTTGTTATTGTAACGGTAACTACTCAGGCCTCCAAAAGATCAGGTACAGTATTTTTATATCCACGAAAACCAAAAGTAGGCGCTTTTAAGCGGCACAAAAAACACGGAAAAGTGTGTGGATATTTTGTCGTAAAAAGAATTATTACCAAAAACTTTTTGTGTCTTTTGTGCTTTCCGTGGACTTTTTTAACATCTACTGAGTAGTTACTTGTAACGACCAATATACCAATTACCAAGGACGAACATGTCGTCAACCCCCAAGAAAATATGCAAAAGGTGATTCATCGCTTGCCAGTTTTATACAGTTTCCGCCGTTGCCCGTATGCAATGAGAGTTCGATTAGCCATCGCTTATGCGGGCATTGCCGTTGAAATAAGAGAGATCCAGTTAAAACAGAAGCCCATGCAGATGTTGGCCCTATCGCCCAAAGGCACGGTGCCTGTATTGCAACTGCCTGATGGTACGGTATTCGAAGAAAGCCTGGACATCATGCGTTGGGCTTTGGCGCAAAATGATCCTGACAACTGGCTGGCTTTTGATACGGAATCAGAAAACTTGATCCAATGGAATGATGGTGATTTTAAGTATTATCTGGATCGCTATAAATACGCCGACCGCTACCCCGAATTTTCAGAACGTTATTATCGCCATCAGGCGGAAATTTTTCTGGTTGAACTGGAAGGCAGACTCATCCACAACCCCTATTTAGGCGGCAGTCGTTGTTGCTTGCTGGATGTCGCCATTTTTCCGTTTATAAGACAATTTGCTGCCGTGGATAGCGCATGGTTTGCTGCTTCAGATTATCAACATCTCAACAACTGGTTAAATGGATTTTTGGCATCGGATTTGTTTGTTTCGGTAATGGCTAAACATCCAGTCTGGAATCCAGAGACGATGCTATTTTAAGCCAGATGGCAGCTAAAGATTTTACCGACAATAAGATGAACGCCGCATTTTTTGTGGTTAACAAAATATCCTGTTGTACCCACGGATTACAAGCCCCACAAAAATCACAAGACAACAACATTAACCTGTTTGCCAAAAACCTCTTCAACCGTTGGGATCAAGTGATCATGATGGCTAAGAAAAATAACCTGAGTCTGCTCGGACAAGGTGCGTAGTGCCTCAAACCCAGCTTTTGCCCGTGCATCATCGTAGTTGATAAACAGGTCATCGGCGATAAAGGGCAAAGGCATCGCCTGCTGCAAGTGCATTTCCAGCGATGCCAGCCGAAGCGCCAAATAAAGCTGGTCACGCGCACCATCACTCATTCCAGAAATACTGACCAGCTTTCCGTCCAAGCGCAACCCTTCCAGAATCGGCGGCTCTTTTTCAAAATCAACAACCAGCCTCTGGAAAGAACCTAGGGTCAGCTTTGAAAAAATGGCTCCCGCACGCGCCAATAAAGGGCCTTGCTTCTCCTCACGATAGCGGTCTATAGACCAACGCAACAAACGTCCAGCGGTGAATACCTTAACATAACGCTCTGCCACATCCGACATCTTGGCAAGCGCTTCTTGCCGTTGTGCTTCTGCTTGCGCAGCCGCATCCGAACCACCGATTTCCGATAAAACCCGTGCCGAATTTGCATGGTCAACGGAAAGCTCTCTTTGCCGCTGCTCCGCGTCAGATAACTGGTCGGTAATGTGTGTCAGTTCAGGGCTAAGCTGAACCAGGTCAGCCGTATCAATTTCAGCTTCGATTTGCATCCGGGTGAGTCCATCACCCCCATTAACAAGACTCGCCTTAGCCTGATCTATCTGTGCTTTTAAGCGGCGATGCTCGTCAGATCGGGTGATGGCTTCGTTTAATAAAATAGTTGTATCGACCCCCGCTCGCTCCATCAAAGGTTTTAGACTCGCTGTCGCTGTCTGTATCGATTCCTTCGCAGTGACTACCTGCGCTTTCGCAACACGAAGAGTTTCCTTCAATCTTGCGGCTTCTGCGGCTGTTTCGCGTGCTTGTGTTAGCCGCTTTGCCAACGCTTGCGTTATTTTTGGCGCTGACTGGCCTTTTAATTCCGGTGCAATCACCTGCGCCAGTCGATCAGCTTCACCAGAAAAACCTTTAAGATCGCCAGCCATTACCTCGATACGCTCCTGAATCAAGCGTATTTTTTTAAGTTTCTCTTCAATTTGATCGATGAGTGCCAAAGCCCCTTCGACAGTTCCGATATCGCTATCTTCCGGTAACCCAGATTTTACCAGCGCATTTGACCACATTTGAGTCCAGCGGCTTAGTTCAAATTTGGCCTCATCAGTCGCTTGCTGTAACGGAGTCGCTAAAGTTTGCGCCGCCTGCAATTGAGCAGATAGGGTTTCGTGACGAACCTTTGCACCATCAACAGCCTTAATAAAGCTTTCTGCCTGCACGCAAAGTGCTGACAAGCTATCGCTCTCAGCCACCTGGAGCGAGATTTCTCGTAGCGCATTAGCGAGATTGAGCCTGAATTCAGCCACCGTTTTGGAAACCTGGTCAAAGCTATCCTGAGCATCCCGATACGCTATGGCTGCGGCAAGCACCTTCTCCCTTTTCGCTAGCCAATCACCCATATCTTCCAACGCCGTGCCGCTCAAGCCAAGATCCTGCATCATGGCAAGCCATTTAACATCACCCTGCTGAAGTTCTTCATTTAAGTGGGCGTATTGGTTTTCAAGCATCGATAAGCTTTGCTGCTCACGCTCAAGCTGATGAGTTAGACTTTGCAGTTCGGTTATCTGCTCAACGTTGTTGAGTCGCGTGTCGGCAACTTCATCTGCATGGCGCAGTGTCGTCTCAAATTTTTGAGCCCCTTGTGGAAGATCAATTTCGCCTGTCTTGATAGCCAGCCATGACGCATCCCTATCACGGCGTGCCTGAACAACGTCTTCGTATGTGGTGAGATGATGCAGTGCCTTGAATTGCGAAATCTCCAGTTCAATTCGGGCAACCCCCGTCTTTTGGTCTTCCAAGCGCTTTAATAGGGCTTTTCGATCAGCCATAAGCGTGTGCCTATCCTGCAATAATCGCGATAGGGTGTGTTGGCTCGGCGGCTTCATTGCCATCAAATCGGATATAGCGATATGCGATTGCCCCAATGTCTGCAACGAAGTTTCTAACGCAGACTGCGCTCTGGTTAAAAGCGCTTGTTGCTTCTGGATGGCCGTATCTGGATCGCCTAGCGACCGGGCACTGGCTAACGCTGCCCGAAGAGCGGGGTTGACTTCGCCGGCTTGCAGTTCGGCCAGTTGCTTTAACAACAATTCAATCTCAGCTAACTTGGCTTTTTCGGCCTGTTCAGCTGCCCGCAAACCCTGCGTCAAACCACTAAAATCACGCGTTAACTTCGCAAGCTCACGACGAACAAGCAAGGTGGGCAAACGCCCGGCAAGCGATGCTTCACATTCAGATTGCCAGCCAAGCTGGACACATGCCTCGCCAACATCACGCCAAAGAGCAGAGCGCTGCATTTCCTGACGTTCAATATCGTTGTCATAAGGGCTGTACTGTAGACGAAGCTCATCAATTTTGCTGATTTCGGCCGCAATCTCAAGCACGGCCTGATCCACATTAATTTCCCCCAAGTCGCCCTCTGCTTTTTCGACCTCGCCATTTCGAAGCTGTAGCAGTTGACTGGCGACAGCCAGTTCACGCTCTGCGGTTGAAAGTATGGCAGCGGCATCTATTGGCAAATCGACAACATGACCCAACTCGGCAAGTTGCTTTTCAGCGTCCTTTAATGTCTGGAGAAAGGGAGCTAGCCGTCGAACACGCTCAAGGCCGCTTCTTTTGCCCTGGAGGTGCTGGTGACGGTCACGCTCACTGGCAAGCGATTCGTGTAGATTTTCAACCTTGCTATTTGCTTCCGCCCAAACCTTGGTTCTGACCGTGGTTTCTTTTAAAGCCGCCGCCGCTTTTTCAAGCTGGTCTGCGGCGCTGTAATACGCCCTCTCGGCAGATTTTCTGGGAGCCCAAAGCTTATCGGCTTCGGCCATAAGCGCATCACGGATTTTTCCGAGACTGGCAATACCGACAGCTGATTGAAACAGTACCTGCCCCACATCGTTCTGGGCATTCAAGATACTGTTGCCGCCTTCAACCAGTCGGGTGTGGTCAAGCCCAAACATCTGGTCAAAGAAATGCCTATCGGCAACCCCCAAAAATGCTGTCAGCGCAGTATCTGGCAATACTACATCCATTGGTGTACGTAGCGTTTGCTTTAAAGCCTTGGCACGGTGAAATTCGAGCGCACCGGATATGTTGCTGATGCAGGCTCCCAAACGCAGTTCGTTAAGGGGGTGCAAAAAACTTAACGGTGAACGCGATGGGATACCGAACAACAAATCAACAATGGCTGAGCGTAACGTGGACTTGCCAGCTTCATTAGGGCCAACAATGAGATGGAAATCCTGCTTAGCTGCCGGAAACTCAACAGAACGATCGGAAAATTTTCCATATTTGATAAGGTCTAAACGATGAAATCGCATAGTGGCTTTACTCCGCTTTTGCCAGATGAGAAACAAGTCCCGGACGCACTTCGCGCACCAAGCCAACCAGATCGCCAGCGCGGATGTCCTTGAAATAAGGCACAGCAGCTTGTAACTCCAAAGGAGCCTTGTTGACCAGGCCCAACAGCTCTTCTTGCAGTTTTTTGAGAAAGTCCTGATCTGTTTCTGCCGCCTCAAGCAGATCCTGCAAGTCTGCTAGCGCATCCGCTCGTGCCCTCACTGCTTCACCATCATCCTGCGCAGAAGTTGCTACCTTTACTTTTTCAATCCAAAGCCGCTCGCCCCCAATTGCACCGGCCAATGCCAAAACCTCAGCACGCAGTTGAGACTCCAGCCCGAAAAGATCGCCATGAGCCGGTGTCTTGCCGGTAATAGTGACTCTTATGGCGACGGGAATGGTAGAGGGATTGTTTTCAACAACAGCTTCCAGTGCTTTTCCTATGACAGCCACCACTTCTGATAGCGCGTTGCACTCAGCTACATTCACCTCAAGACCGTGCCAGCGCAGCACATCAACGAACAATCGCTCAACTTTCTGAACGCCCGATTCATCCGCCGTCACCATAACCGCACCACGCGGCCCTGTTTCTCGAATATGTCGTCCCTGAAGATTACCAGGGAAAACAACCGTCGAAGCGCCCTGCCAGATTTGATAGTCATGCACATGTCCCAGCGCCCAATAGTGGTAGCCCTTGGCATGAAGTTCGTCGAGACTGCACGGCGCATAATTGGCATGGGCTGAATTGCCCTCCAGCGCCGTGTGCAGCACACCTATATTGAATAGGCCAGACACCGGACCAGGATAGCCTGTTACGAGATTTTCAGTGGTTTCCTTGTCCTTAAAGCTGCGGCCATGCAATGCAACTTTTAGGTGCTCCAGACGAAACGTGCTGGGTTTACGCGTATCGAAAATAAAAACGTTATCAGGCAGTTGTAGTTTCTTGGTCATTTCACTTTCGGCATCGTGGTTGCCGAACAGCACATAAACAGGAATGCCTACCTTTTTCAATCGCCCCATTTGGCTGCAAAAATAAATACCCGTATTGTGGTCTTTCCACGTACCGTCATACAGGTCGCCGGCAATCACCATAAAGTCGATCTGTTGTTCAATGGCTTCGGTAACGAGATTGGTAAACGCATCGCGTGTTGCCGTGCGCAGCATTTCCACAGGGGCATCAGCGTAAGCGCTCAATCCCGTTAACGGGCTATCCAGGTGTATGTCGGCAGCATGAATGAATTTCACTAACGTGTTCCTTTTTGTTTATGGCTAATAAGGTAGCGCCCCTTTTCTCATCATCTATTTTGCAGGGCGCTGTGCAGTTTATCGACATAGTCTAAACCCACAGATAATTCATCCGTAATGTTTTTGAAACGTACCTTGTAACCTTCGCCGACCTGAGAAGATTTTGTACTGAGTACGTGCGTTAAATTGACGATGTCACTTTTACTGATCTTAAAAAAACCCTGTGCAGAAAGCCGGTTTTCCCATGCCATCAGGGTATCACTGACCCCGTCTAAAATTTCTGCTTGCAGACGCACTTTAACCGTATTGTCGCCTTTGTTTTTGTGGACATAAAGAATGTCCAACGGCTCAACAAACGCTGTGCCGCGTACTATCTCACCGTTAGCGAGTACCGTTTTATGCTTGATCTCAATAAGGCTGTTTTTAGTGATTGCCGGTTTACTCGGCGGTCGATTTTTGCGTATCCAATCCAGCCGCGCATCGACTTTGGCTTGCTCCAGAGGCTTAAGCAAATAACCTACTGGATTAATATCAAACGCTTCCAAAGCATGTTCTGCAAGGCCCGTAACAAAAACAACCCACGGCGACTTAGGCAGGTTATTTAACGCAAAGCCAAAATCCAGACCGGCGCGTTCACTTTCGGTTTCAATATGGATATCAAGAAACACCCCGTCTATTCTGTCGTCTTGCCTGATTATATCCCACGCCTGCATCATGCTTTCCGCTTCGCCGACAATTTCAAAGTCAGGATGTCTTAGGGCAAGGCAATTTCTTAAGCCAAGACGCGCCAGCGGTTCATCATCAACTAAGATTACACGCCATTTATCTACCATGGTTTACTCCGTTTAGGCAGTTTTAAAATCACTTCGGTGCCTGTGCCCAACTGGCTATGGATGTCTAATTTTGCACGGCCATTAAAAGCCAGATCGAGACTTTGGCTCAGTTGATGCAGGGCAGTGCCGCCGCCCTCGCGCTCAGATTTTACCGGTTGCTTACCCAGCTGTTCCACGCGTTCTGGAGAAATGCCGTAGCCATTATCCAGAACACTCAGTTGCATCATTTCTCCATAGTCCACACCTTTAATGGTGATGTTTAATACCCCCTCTTTGCCTCGTCTACCGTGTATCAGTGCATTTTCCGCCAGAGTTTGCAGGCTGCGCGGTGAAATATGATACGCCATTAAGCTATCAGGCACATCGTCATGAAAACGGAATTTGCCGGGAAAGCGTAAATTTTGAAAATCCAAGTAATATTTTAATTGCGCTAATTCTTCTGCTAAAGGGATGGCGTTAACGCTGGCATTTTGTCTGGTGTTGTCCATAAAACGTGCTAGTTTAACGACGTATTCTGATGCGGATTTGGGGTCAATACCGATCAGTGTCTGGATAGCGTTCAGCGTGTTATTGAGAAAATGCGGTTCGACTTGTGCCTGTAAAGCGCATAACTGAGCCTGTTGAGCATCAATTTTTAATTGATCGCTGCCCAAATCTTTCATCACCACAAAAAACAGCAAACAACCCAGGCTGTTTACCACTAATACCGGAACAAGGGTTTCGCTGACCAAAGCCACGGCATCGCTATGGGGATGAATAAAACTAAATAGCAACAGTTTTTGTAAACATGTTCCTATTACGGAGACGACCAATATACCCCACGCGGTGACTGTCCATTGTGGCCAAAAATGTCGTGACAGACCTGCGCCAAAACCTTGCAATACCGTTGCAATAGCACTGATAGTACCGGCATAGCCTCCTAAGGCATAACGTTCAGCACCTGCCATTAAGCCTGCACCCAGTCCTACCCAAGGCCCACCGAATAAACCCGCCGTCAGTGCCATAAGGTCACGAAAGCCGATAATGGCGTGCGATTGTTTTAATGGCGACGCTATTTTGGAAGCCCATTTTATGATCGCACCATCATTATGAACATCGACTATCAAGCCACTGTGAGTCCCTATAATAGCCAGTAAGCCAAAAAAAACTGCCGTACCCAATTGGTATTGCCAGCAGGTTTGTATGCTGCTCAATGCCCGTCTCAGGAGAGTGACGCGCATTCATACACAGGCCGCCATCATCACCACACACACGCGTTGCAGCAGTTCTAGGGCATTATTCAGCCAATGCAGAACAATGACCTCATTCCATAGCTCCATCGTCCTATCCTGTTACATTATTAATGGCGCTTATCTTAACAAAGCCGCTGTAACTTATCGCGGCCTTTGATC
>NZ_FUKJ01000275.1 GCF_900163745.1 Crenothrix polyspora | reverse complement strand
CTTTTTTTGCCCACCGAAATGCGATAGCAATAAAAAGGCGGGCAGAACAGCGTTGCCCACCCTACACATTACGAACAGGTTTTAGTTCCACTACCTTCGGCACTGGTATTAAACGACGTGCCGCAAGCGCAACTTTTAGCTGCATTAGGATTGGTAAACTTGAATCCCGAACCGTCGATGCTGTCGAGAAAGTCCACCGACATGCCGTCGAGCATCGGCAAACTGGCAGGATCAATAAACACTTTGACATCACCACAATCAACGATGGTGTCCTCAGAGGTATGGCTGCCTTCGAGCTTCAAGCCATATTGATAACCGGAACAACCGCCATCGGTGACTTCGATACGAAGACCGGCGCTAGGGGTTTCTGAGCTGGCGATAAAGCGACCGACAGCAGTAACCGCTTTTTCTGTTAATGTAATCATGTGAATCTCCTAAATTATTGGCATCGATCTTGTTAATATATATTGCAACCTGTATGCCATACTTTATCTTTCTTAATAACCAATTGTTTAGTAAAGCTTAAGTTTATTTATACTCAGTTTTTCTAGGGTTGGTAACCGCACACAGGCCTAGATTTTGTAGGGTTTGCTACAAAATAATCGACATTTTGATAAGGGGTAACACATGAGAGTAGAAGATTTGGATATTGGAGATGTTGTCTATGCCGCTAAGGCGATTCTGGATGATGGCTCGATACCGTATGGCAACGAAGGCCAGGTATTGGCCACCGCCGGAACACGCGGGGTCATTACCATGATTGGCCATGTGGAAGAACAGCCGGAACGGAGTGTATTTCTGGTACGCTTTGAAAATAAGGAGATGAATCTGGGTAACCCGATTGGCTGCTGGGTCGATGATTTGGCTGTTGAACCCAGGCTGGTTAATTGATCTACAATGTCATACAGACGGGGAAAAGCTCTCCCCCTTTTGGAAGAGAGCTATTCTATTTAAATTTAACGCATGATGAATAAGCCAACTGAAACTGTTTTACATTACCACCATCGCACCAAGCACCGATTGGAACGCTATGCCAAAGGCCCGGAATCCATCGATTGGGAAGATCAACCCGATTCATTCCGGCGTTTTTCTGGCTGTAAAATAGTCAACTTACCGAAACCTGGTGCAGAACTTAAACCCTTATTTGCCGAACTGGATAGCCCAGAAACTATACCGTCCGAAGCTTTAAATCTGACGACAGTGGGTTTGCTGCTGGAGCTGAGTTTTGGCTTATCGGCCTGGAAAGAATACGGCTCAAGCCGCTGGGCATTGCGCTGCAATCCTTCCAGCGGTAACCTGCACCCCACTGAAGCCTATCTGATTGCCACCAGCAACGACTTCATAGAATCAGGGGTTTACCATTATGTCAGCCACGATCATAGCCTGGAACAGCGTTGTCATTTTTCCGACAATCATCCTGATTCCGGTATACTCATCGGCTTATCTTCAATCCACTGGCGGGAAGCCTGGAAATATGGCGAACGCGCTTACCGTTATTGCCAGCATGATACTGGCCATGCTTTGGGGGCATTGCGATACGCGGCGGCGACGCTGGGCTGGTCGGTTGAATTGCTGGCTGAATGTTCAGACGAGGACATCGCCAATCTATTAGGGCTGAATCGAAATAATGACTTTAAGCCCTTGGAAAACGAATCACCCGATCTACTTTGCCGCATTAATGCGTGCATCAACAATAACCCCTTAGATACAAAAACCCTAATAGAAACCGCGCAATCAGGCAGCTGGTTTGGAAAAGCCGATAGCCTTCGCGCCTATCACCTTTATAAGTGGCCGATTATTGATGAAGTCGCAACTGCCGCCAGTAAACCGCATACAGAAGAACCTGAATGGCAAGGTGTTCGGCGACCGCCAAGGATGGCGGAAGTGTCGCATTCGGTAGGGAACCGGTGCGACCAACAGCGACTAAACTCAACCTGCACAAAAACCGCAACGACCCTTATCCGTCAGCGCCGCAGTGCCCAACAGTTTGATGGCAAAATGTCTGCGCTGCCAATGACTGATTTTTACCGGATGCTGGCTGGCGTTCTACCGACAACTGCCGCATTTGAACTATGGCGCTGGCCAGCCCAAATTCACCTGTTTATTTTTGTGCATCGCATTGAAGGCTTAGCGCCCGGTTTATACGCCCTGCCCCGAACTTATGAGGCCGTTGCACCATTACGTGCAGCAACTTTGGTTGATTTCGACTGGCAAAAAGTAGCAGAAGCCATACCGCTTTATCATTTGTATTCAGGCAATTGCAGGCAGCAAGCCAAAACCCTATCCTGTCATCAGTCTATCGCCAGTGACGGCGCTTTCAGTCTGGCAATGGTCGCAGAGTTCAGCGAAACCATCGGCTCCGCCCCTTGGCTGTACCGTCGTTTGTTC
>NZ_FUKJ01000450.1 GCF_900163745.1 Crenothrix polyspora | reverse complement strand
GCTCTACGCCCAATCGATTGATGCGCCTGATTAATCGGGTACGCGCCATTACCCTGGTTGAAGAAGGTGCGAATTTTATGGATCTTTTCCAGTTTTTTCGGGAAAGGGACATGAGCGAAGATGAAAGCTATACCTTAAGCAGTCGTGTATTTAGGGGCAGTACACCGGAGGGCCTACCGTTTACCAAGGATTTAACCTACATCAAAGGCTTTGTATTAACGTACAACTTTATGCGTCTGGCAGTCAGTAAAGGCAAACCAGACCGTATTCCCTTGTTGTTTTGCGGCAAAACCATGCTGGAAGATATGAAAGTCTTAGTCGATTTAGTTGAGGAAGGCACCGTTATTGCGCCGCGCTTTTTGCCGCCCCAGTTCACCGATTTAATGGGACTTTCTGCCTGGTTAAGTTTTAGTCGCTTTATGACATCAATGAATTTTCGTCAACTTGAACAAGACTACGCTAACGTCCTGTAACCACACTTATAAAATTATGGAATTTTGGAAAACCAAAAAATTACACGAAATGACCCCAGAAGAATGGGAATCGTTGTGTGATAACTGCGGCAAATGTTGTTTGCATAAACTGGAAGACGAAAAAACCGGCGAAATACACTTTACCAGTGTCGTATGTAATTTAATTGATCTAAAAACCTGTCGTTGCACACGCTATAGTGAACGTACCCAGAAAGTACCTACCTGCCTGGATTTAAAGCAGCATGATTTTGAAAAATTTAACTGGCTGCCATCAACCTGTGCTTATCGTTTGCTTGCCGATGGTGAAGCGCTCCCGCAATGGCATCCTTTGGTATCAGGAAAAGCAGCGAGTACACACAACGCAGGCATATCAATACGCAGCTATGCGATGAAAGAAGCCGATGTTGATCGCGTGGAAGATCACATTATCAAATGGCTGAAATAATCTTGGGGATGATAACGTATTGCGTAGTATTGGTACTAAATCTAGTTGCCAATCATTAAGGTGACACTGTTGAGGTCTTCAGAGATCGAGCGCAGACTAATGCCGCACTCGATCCAAGGGGTAATTATTTGATTTTTGCTTCTTTGTAAATAACATGTCTACGAACGAAGGGATCAAATTTTTTGATCTCCATCTTTTCAGGCATAGTTTTTTTGTTCTTGGTTGTGGTATAAAAATGGCCAGTGCCTTCGGTAGATATCAATTTAATTTTATCGCGCATGTGTCTATCTCCTTAAATTTAGGCTTTTATACCGCTTTTACGCACATCCGCCAACACAGCGTCTATGCCTTTTTTATCAATAATACGCATTGCCTTAGCAGAAACTCTAAGACGAACCCAACGATTTTCACTTTCTACCCAAAATCTGTGGTGTTGCAGATTAGGCAAAAAACGTCTTTTGGTTCTATTGTTTGCGTGTGATACGTTGTTACCGGTAACTGGGCGTTTACCCGTTACTTGACATACTCTAGACATGATTATCCTCGTGGCGTGTCTAATACAAAAGTTATCCTGCCTTTATACCAAAAAAACACTCTGAGGTAAATAACAAACTATAATATGCGCCAATGTTATCTTAAAACCACACTAGCGAGACACTGATGCAGATTAAACTCGGCATGGTCATGGATCCTATCTATCAGATCAATATCAAGAAAGACACCAGCTTTGCCATGCTATTGGAGGCACAAGCACGCGGCTTTGAGCTGCATTACATGGAGCTTAGTGATCTTTTCTTACGTAACGGCAGGGCATACGCCAGAACCCGCATCCTGAAAGTACAACGCAACGAAAACCAGTGGTATGAGTTCATAACCGAGCAAGATATTGCACTGGATGAATTGCAGGTCATTCTAATGCGTAAAGACCCGCCTTTTGACCAAGAATTCCTGTACGCCACTTATATACTGGAACTTGCCGAAAGCCTTGGAACTTATGTTGTCAATAAGCCTCAATCTCTAAGAGATGCCAACGAAAAACTGTTTACCGCCTGGTTTCCACAATGCTGTCCAGAAACACTGGTTACTCGAAATTCTGCTAAAATTAGAGCGTTCCTGGCAGAACACGGCGAGATCATTTTAAAACCGTTGGACGGCATGGGTGGCGCATCCATTTTTTACGTACACCAGCACGATGCCAACCTGAGCGTTATTCTGGAAATCATGACCCAACATAACAGTCGCTATGTGATGGCACAAAAATATTTGCCGGAAATTAAAGCCGGTGACAAGCGCCTGCTGCTCATCAATGGTGAACCAATACCTTACTGCCTGGCACGTATTCCGGCGCAAGGGGAAAGCCGTGGTAATTTGGCGGCAGGTGGTAGCGCAGTAGGGCAACCGATTACTGAACAAGACCGATGGATTGCCAGTCAAGTCGGCCCTACACTACGCGAAAAAGGCCTGGTGTTTGTCGGCCTGGATATTATCGGCAGCAAATTGACTGAAATCAATGTCACCAGCCCGACCTGCGTACAAGAACTGGATCGGCAATTTGGCATTAATATCTGTGCATTATTAATGGATCACATAGAAAACACGCTACAGTAACTATGTCAAACAACATCATATTTGATCGCCCAAACTATTCCAACAGTGACTCGCTGATACTGGCGTTATTTGTCGCGATCATCGTGCATATTATTGTCGGCATGACGGTTAAATTCACCACGCCGCAGGTAGAAAAAATTAACCGATACTCCATTGATGTGACGCTGACGCAGACTCCTGCCAAAAAACCGCCCAAAAAAGCTAAATTTTTAGCATCAGAAAATCAAGAAGGTGCTGGTGATAAAGTCAAAAAAGCCGAACCACCGACGCAAAAACTGCCCAGCCATGCCGAAAAACACGACGCGTCCCATGAAAAACCGATAAAAAAAATACAATCAGAAGATAAAGAAGCCCAGAAAATAAAGCACCAAGCTGCACCAAAAGCTATAGTAAAAAAGAAATCTGAAAAGAAAATGGTGGTCGCAGATAAGCCCGTTATTACTCACAAAGTAGAAGAAAGACCGCACATAGACCTCGAAACGCTACAGCAACAAACTGCTGAAAAGGGGGCTGAATTCAGTTACAATCAACGCGGCGGTGATGATAAAAAAACCAAAAGAGCTGATCAAGTCAGTAGCGCTCATAAATTTGTTGCTTCTCAATACCTGAGTGATTGGAACAGCAAGGTAGAGCATATGGGTAATCTCAATGTTCCTGACATTCCCTTTAAAGGCGCTCATTCTCTGACTATGGATGTCGGCATAAACCCCAATGGAAGTGTCCATCACATCCATATTCGAATACCATCAGGCAATGCTGCGCTGGATAAATGGGCCATCAAAATTGTTAAAATGAACGCGCCGTTTGCACACTTGCCGAGAGCCTTACTCAAAGAAGTCGATGTTTTGGTAATGAGCCGTAAATGGAATTTCCAAGACGAGTCTGACATGACTGCCCAATAATCGACATATATTAATTACATTTTAAATCAAATGGATATGAGTGGCGAAACTTATTTAAACAACCAATTCATCATCGCAATGCCTGCATTGACCGATCCTATTTTTTTTCATACGGTGACCTATTTGTGTCAACACAATGAAGAAGGCGCTTTGGGCATCGTCATAAATCGTCTGGCCAATATGAAGTTAGGCGAAATATTCAAGCAAATGAATATTTCGGCCACCTCAGAAGCAGCAGCCAACATGCCGGTTTTTACCGGCGGGCCCGTGCAGCAACAACGCGGCTTTGTGTTGCACACCAATGGCGGCAGTTGGGATATGACGATGGCAGTCTCCGACTCCATATCACTAACGACCTCGCGTGATGTTATTGAAGCCATTGCTGTCGGTGAAGGCCCTGAACAATATTTAGTCGCTTTAGGCTATGCCGGCTGGAGCGAAGGCCAATTGGAAAAAGAAATGCTCAACAATACCTGGCTGAACACCCCGTTTGGCAAACAGGTGTTATTTGACACCTCTATTAATATGCGCTGGACGGCTGCTGCAGGGCAAATTGGCATCGATATTAATCAACTAACCGCGCCTGCCGGGCATGGTTAAACGCGATCCATTACAACCCAGACAATCTGACACCTATCTGGGTTTTGATTTTGGTAGCAAAAAGATAGGCATTGCAGTCGGCCAAATCACCACACACATGGCAAGCCCGTTGCAAACCCTACGCGCCATTAATCAAGCGCCCGATTGGAACAGCATCAGCCAACTTATCAATGAATGGCAACCTATAGGTTTAGTGGTCGGTATTTCTAAACAACTTGATGGCTCAGATAACCCAATTACCCCCCGTATGTTAAAATTTTGTCGCCAGCTTGAAGGCCGTTACCAACTGCCGGTCTATCAACAAGACGAAACCTTGTCGACTTATGAGTCTAAACAACTGTTATTTGACGAGGTTAAGCTTAGTGCTACCAAACTTTGGGAAGTAGAAGACCAGCTGGCTGCCCAACTTATTTTGCAAACCTGGCTAAACAACCGCATAAAAAATGACCCACACTAATTTAAAAATTAACGATTTACTGGCTAATCTCGAAACCAATCTCGCCAAGGCGATACTTGGCAGACAGCTGAATAACCCGTTAATGATCGGCATCCGTACCGGCGGCGTGTGGATTGCTGAAGCCATGCACCAGCGTCTGGGCATTCAAGAACCTTTAGGTTTGCTCGACATTGCTTTTTACCGCGATGACTTTTCGCAAATCGGCGTACACCCTAATGTCAAACCCAGCCAGTTACCCACCAACATCGAAGGCCGCGACATTATCCTGGTCGATGACGTGTTTTATACCGGACGCACCATACGAGCAGCCCTCAACGAAATTTTTGATTACGGGCGACCCAATCAAGTTATTTTAGCGGTGTTAATAGAGCGCAATGGCCGACAAATCCCGCTGTGCCCAGATTGTGTGGGAGCTAGTATCAGCCTGGATGCCGGACAACGTATAAAACTAACGGGGCCTGACCCACTTGCCATTCATGTAGAAAACGTTGTTGCGGCGGCGTAATTATGAACCATAACATACAACTCAATGCCGAAGGTAAACTCAAGCATTTCCTTACCATTGACGGGTTGGACAAGCAGTTACTGACCGAAATTCTCGATACCGCTGAATCCTTTGTCGGCATATCCGATCAGCAAATCAAGAAAGTGCCGTTGTTACGCGGTAAAACCATCGTTAATTTATTTTTTGAAAACAGCACCCGCACCCGTACGACCTTTGAGCTGGCCGCCAAACGCCTGTCTGCCGATGTCATCAGCATCAGCATTGCCACCTCATCCACATCAAAAGGCGAGAGCCTGCTTGATACTATCCGCAACCTAGAAGCCATGTTTGTCGATATGTTTGTGGTGCGCCATAGCATCAGTGGCGCGGCGCATTTTATTGCCCAACATACCGCGCCCCACATCAGCGTTATCAATGCCGGTGATGGCCAACATGCCCATCCGACCCAGGCGATGCTGGATTTATTCACCATTCGGCAGTACAAAAAGGATTTTTCTAACCTGCGTGTCGCCATTATTGGCGATATTTTGCATTCCAGGGTTGCGCGTTCCGAGATTCAGGCACTCAATGCCGTTGGCGTTACAGAAGTGCGGGTGATTGCCCCCAAAACCCTACTACCTGCCCATGTAGAAACTATGGGGGTAACGGTTTCGCATAACCTGACCGAAGGCCTCAAAGACATTGATGTCATCATCATGCTGCGCTTGCAAAAAGAGCGCATGGCATCGGCATTGCTGCCCAGCGAGAGTGAATATTTCAAATGCTTTGGCTTGACCGAAGAAAAGCTGAAAATCGCCAAACCCGATGCCATTGTCATGCACCCAGGGCCGATTAACCGTGGCGTTGAAATCGACTCCAAAGTCGCCGACGGTCCGCAATCGGTCATCTTAAGGCAGGTCAGTAATGGCATTGCCATACGGATGGCGATTATGGCGATGGCCATGCAAAAACAGGGGGTGGGCGAATGAAAAATATTCATATCAAGCATGGCAGAATTATTGATCCTGCCAATGGCATAGACCGTACCGGCTGCGTGTATATTGCTGATGGCAAAATTGCCGCTATCGACCAGCAACCCGATGGATTTAGAGCCGATGAAATAATCGATGCAACTAACCGCATCGTATGCCCTGGCTTTATCGATCTGAGTACCCGCCTGCGGGAACCTGGGCAAAACCGGAAAGCAACCATAGCCAGTGAAACCCGCGCCGCCGCCAGTGCTGGCATCACCACGATGTGCATACATCCAGATACCATCCCAGTTATCGATACGCCAGCGGTTGCCGAACTCATCAAAGACTTGGCAGAAAAAGCGGATTATCCTCAGGTTTATCCGATTGCCGCATTGACGCAAAAACTGGAAGGTAACGAATTAAGCTCCATGCTGGCACTTAAACAAGCCGGTTGTATCGCCGTTGGCAATGCCAACCAACCGGTAAAAAATTTGCTGGTATTACGCCGGGCGATGGAATACGCCGCGAGCCATGATCTATTGCTGATGTTTCGCCCTAACGACTATTGGCTGGGCAATAATGGCTGTGTACATGAAGGTGCTGTCTCTACCCGCTACGGCTTGCCCAGTATTCCAGAAGCTGCCGAAACCATTGCTGTGGCGCAATGCCTGGAGTTGGTTGAACTGACTGGCTGTCGCGTACACTTTGGCCAATTGAGCTGTAAACGTTCGGTTATTAAGATATTCCAAGCCAAAAAATACGGCTTGGCCATCTCAGCCGATGTCGCCATTCATCAGCTGCATTTAACTGAAAATGACATGGCACCTTTTGATAGCGCCTACCATGTGTTGCCGCCACTGCGTACCGAAATTGACAAAAACTACCTAAGACAAAGTCTGGCCAATGGCACACTAAACAGCATTTGTTCCGATCACCAACCACACGATATTGATGCCAAGCTGGGGGCGTTTCCAGAAACAGAACCGGGCATGTCATCCTTAGAAACGTTATTGCCGCTGATGCTTAAGCTGGTGGATCAACAGGCTTTAACCTTACAGCAAGGCTTAGCCGCACTTAGTAGCCATCCTGCCAACATACTTCGCATCAGCAGTGGTGCATTGACACCTGGTTTTGCCGCCGATGTCTGTGTGTTTGATGCTCATTTAAACTGGCAAGTCAATGCCGATAACTGGCGCAGCATGGGGACGAACACGCCTTTTTGGGGGCAAACACTAACAGGTAGAGTTACCCACACCTTACAAGCTGGCAAAATCATCTACCGTCTGTCATAGCGCCCCACTATCCAGCCTATAAACAAGATAATGGGGCGCTACCCCACCCTCAATTTTTAGCGGGTGTTTGAGGAGCAGGGGTTGCTGGAACAGCTGTTGGTGCAGGTGTTGTCGTTGTTACTGACGGCACTGAAGCAGAAGCAGGCGTAGCTACCGGTGCAGGCACAGGTGTCGTAGCTGGTGCTGGTATATCATCTTTTACATCAGGTACTGGAACGGGGACAATAACGGACGGTGCCGCAGGGGCGTTAGCAACGTCTGTCGTGGGTACTTTGGTCCACTGGTTTGGCTTGATGCCCTGTCTATTGCCTTCTCCAAACATGGTAAAAGACACCATCACTAAAACGGTACTAACCACCAGTATGATGAATCTATTGGGCTTGTCCATAAAGAACAGCGCCCATTTTGGTTTAATCATTCCGACAATAAAAAAAAGTGCTGTGAGTAAGCCTAAGTTGATAGCAGCAGTGACTAACATTGATATTTACCTATTGGACTATTATTTAAACGATTTTCAATTACTATTACTGGACACTTTAATGTCAAAAGTGTAGTTGTAAAGCGTGTACAATTAAATTTTAATAACTAAACTATTAAACTAATTAGTTAACACAGGGGGCGGTTATGAGTGGTATAGGTGTGTTTTTTCTAACGACTTTAGTTTTTGCTATTGTATTAGTTTTTATGAGTGTTAAATCAGTTTCACAGGGTATGGAATACACCGTGGAACGATTTGGCAAATATACCCGCACATTAACCCCTGGGTTAAATATTATCATGCCCGTCATTGATCGTATTGGTGCCAAAATGATCATGATGGAACAGGTGATGAGTGTACCATCACAGGAAATTATTACCAAAGATAACGCGATGGTCACGGTCGATGGTGTGGTGTTTTACCAGGTGATGGATGCCCCTAAAGCGGCGTATGAAGTCAGGACGCTGGACATCGCCATTTTAAATTTGATCATGACCAATATCCGTACCGTCATGGGTTCGATGGATCTGGATGAACTGCTGTCACGGCGTGATGACATCAATGCACGCTTGCTGGCGGTAGTGGATGATGCCACCACACCGTGGGGCATTAAGGTAACCCGTATTGAAATCAAGGATATTGCCCCGCCCAAAGATTTGGTTGAAGCGATGGGACGGCAAATGAAGGCAGAGCGTTTAAAACGTGCCGCCATTCTAGATGCCGAAGGCTTACGGCAATCGGAAATTTTACGGGCAGAAGGTGCGCAACAAGCCGCCATTCTGGAAGCTGAAGGCCGCAAAGAAGCCGCCTACCGTGATGCCGATGCCAGAGAGCGGTTAGCACAAGCCGAAGCCAGAGCCACGCTGATGGTATCGGAAGCCATTGCTAAAGGCGACATACAGGCGGTTAACTATTTTGTTGCCCAAAAGTACATAGAATCCTTACAAGGTATTGCCACATCCAGCAACAGCAAACTGATCTTTATGCCGCTAGACGCATCGGGTGTTATCGGTGCTTTGGGTGGTATTACCGAGTTGGTTAAAGACGCTACAAAAAAGGCTTAGCGATGACTGAATTAGTCTTTGTTTTTTGGTATTGGTGGATAATAGCGCTGGTGTGTCTGGTGTTGGAAATACTCACGCCCGGCTTTTTCTTTATGTGGCTGGCGGTATCTGGACTCATTACTGGCGCACTCTTGTTTTTAATACCGGCGCTGAGTCTGAATGCACAAATATTCATTTTTTCAGTATTTGCTATTGCTGCGGTTATTTTGTGGCGATTTTATGGCAAAAAGATCGCTCAAGAAAGCGATCAGCCGTTGTTAAACAAACGTGGCGCTCAATACGTAGGCCGCGTATTTAACCTGTATGAAGCTATCGAAAATGGCCAGGGCAAGATTAAAGTCGATGATTCAATCTGGAAAGTTCACGGCGAAGATTGTGATATACACAGCAAAGTCAAAGTTGTTGGCGTGCGCGGTACGGTGTTTGATGTGAAAAAAGTAAAGGAGTGAATATCACATCCATCAGCCGCTTAAAAAACTAATGGAACACGGATAATACTGATTGGACAAATTTTCTTTTTATCCGTGTTTATCAGTTAGGCGATTTCTGAGAAAGAATATACTTTTATTATCCTATTAAGACTTGTCCACGAAAAACACGAAAGGCACGAAAATTAAGCAATACCATAATATTTGACCTATGTTTTTTCGTGTTTTTTGTGTTTTTCGTGGATAAATTAAGATTTCATTGGGAATATTCTTTTATGGAAATCACCTTAAATCTGTGTTTTATTTTGTCACTACATACAGCCAGTCTTTCGTCATAACTCCACACCACAAGCCTGAATAACCGATTCGAATGCCCCACCTAAACTCCCCGCTACACTTCTCACATGGCCAATTTTAAAACCCACTTAATCGTCGCTACCACGATGAGTGGTATGGCCAGCATTAGCCTGTTAACCTTACAGCTCGCCAAGCCCTGGGAAACAGGCAGCTATTTTTTGCTAGGTGTTTTAGGTGGCTTGTTACCGGATATCGATTCAGATAAATCAACGCCGCTGACGATGATTTTTTATTTTTTGTCGATGTATTGCGCGTTTGCCATGGTGTTTAATTTAGCCATCCAATACAGTTTTGCCGAGTTGTTTGTGATTTGGGTGGCCGTCTATTTTGCCATTCGGCATCTGATTTTTAGAATGTTTATCAGCATGACCATACACCGAGGCACATTTCATTCCTTGTTGGCGGTGGCTTTTATGGCTTTATTAACTGTTAATATCAGCTTTCATATATTACATAACACGCCACGCATGGCTTGGAATGCGGGCATATTTGTTGGGATCGGCTATCTTGTGCATTTAACGCTGGATGAAGTGTACAGTGTTGATTTACATAACAAACGTATGAAAAAATCGTTTGGTACGGCGCTTAAGTTATTTAGTCGGGAAAATTTGGGGGCGAGTGTGCTGATGGCCGTTGTACTGGCTGTTTTTATGCACTATGCGCCACCCGTCAAAAGCTATTGGCGGGTCTTTAACAGTGCTTTGGCAAAGCAGAATTTCCAAAAAAAATGGTTGCCTACGGATAATCGCTGGTTTGAAAATTTTTTGGATTATTCTGTGAAAATTCCAAAGTCGCTTAAAGCTGTTAAGAAAAAATAGCTAAAATTGCTGAGCTTACATGCTAAGCTAATCTTAATGAAAACTATGCCATTTTACGCCGCCAACCATACCGTAGATAAAACGACCGTAATATTCAAGAGTCAATTAATGCCGAAAATCATACTGCCACCACGCGCGTTCTGTTTAGTGTTTTTGGTATTTTACCCCGCTTTAAGCTGTGCTGAATTACACGGTACTTTAACAATGACAACCAATAATGCTTTTCGCTGGTTTAGCAAAACCCATAACAGCGTAGCAGTGCAAGCGAATGTCGATTATCAGCATAAATCCGGTTGGTATTTAGGCAGTTCTGTTTCAAATATTGACTTTGACACTAAAGAACATCCCAATTCAGCACAGGTAGAGATCATTCCTTATCTGGGCTGGAGCTTTAAACTTTCAGATCAATGGCGGTTGGATGCCCAATGGTCGAGCTATCTGTATAGCGGCAAACTTTTTGGCCATTCGGCTGACTACAATGAATTTTACCTATTTTTACATTACAAGGATCTGTTTACTGGCAGAATTTCTTTTGCCGATGACTTTTACGGCTTAGACCATTATGTCATCGATTATGAACTCACCGGCAGGTATCCTGTAACAGACAGCGTACAGTTTTCAGCAAGCTTTGGTTATAGCCAATCCAAAGCGGCATTAGGTGCGGATTATCCTTACTGGAATATGGGCTTCACTTATTTTTATAAATTCGTCGCACTTGATCTACGCTATATGGACGGCACTGAAACCTTTATTGACTATGCTGCCGAAAAAAAACTGCATAAACTCTATAACCCATCTTTATTAAATACAGCGATTATCTTTTCTATTTCAATGGGTTTTTAATATCCTTAAGAATTTATTAAGGATTGAACCTTTTGCTGGTTTTTTGCAATACAGTAAGTAGGAAGTATTGCACTGCTGTTTAGGGTCTTAGTTGGAAAATTAACACATCAGGGAGAACGACATTGAATACCCCTAACAGTCAACACGATCAGGAGGCTGCCTTAATAAGGCGCATCTGCCATGCCGATGAAAATGCACTTGAACAGCTGTACCATGACTACTACCCCAGATTGTTTCGGTTTATTGGCCGTACAACATGGCGTGAGGATTTGATCGAAGAAGTGATTAATGATGTGATGTACACGGTGTGGGAAAAAGCCGCGACTTATAATCATCAATGCAAGCTTTCTACGTGGATTTTTGGCATTGCCTACAATAAAGTGCGACAGGCGCTACGAAATGATGGTCATTTTAATGAAGATTCATTGGATGACATGGAAGTTGATAATGCCTGGTTTGGCACGGAGGATGCCGGATTAATGCAACTGGAAACGCATGAATGGCTGGATTCAATACTTAAGGTGCTATCTCCCGATCAGCGGATCGTAATAGAACTGACTTATTTTGAAGGCCTGCATTACAATGAAATCGCTTTATTAATGGATTGCCCTGAAAATACGGTAAAAACCAGAATGCACCATGCCCGTAAAATTCTGGCAGTGCATTTAACCGATTATAAAAACGCTTCAGGATTAATCAACTAGCTTACTTGAGAAACTAACATGAAACCTATAGATGACAACCCTGCCGCAACCCATGACGCTGTTTTTATGTTGCTGCCGTGGTATGTCAATAAAACACTACAAAGTACTGAACTGACTACGGTAGAGCGGCATTTAAATGCCTGCCCAGACTGCAAACGTGAATTCGTCAACCTGCAACAGTTATCGGTGGCAGTAAATCAATCCAGCGCCTTTACCGCAAGCTCACCAGCGTCTTTTTCTCGCTTAAAAGAGCGTTTGCAGACAACGGCTAAGCAACCGCAAACACCCTCTGTAGCGCCCATTATCCGACCCGCCAAATGGCGTAACCCTGTTAAATTTGGCCATTCCAGCTTGGCGCGATCTACACTGGCTTTAGCCGCTGCGGGTATGCTGCTCGCGGTTGTATTATCCAGAGTCGCTGATGTTAATCAAATAGGCAATGACTATCAGACCTTATCCGACACCAAAACGGTCACCAACAGCTCAAATGACATCAGGATTATCTTTAAGGAAAATACCTCTCAGCACGCTATCGAGCAAATTTTAAACTCGATGCAAGGTTATATTATCAACGGCCCCAATGAGCAATCGTTATATACCATCGGTTTTAAAAAAAGCATCGATACCCAGCACGCTTTTGATAACCTATCATTATTACGGAGTAACCCCCAAGTTGTTTTTGCAGAACCTGGCCATGGATTGCTTGAAAAAACCCAACTTAAAGGCGTAACACCATGAAACCGATATTTAACCTTCAGTTTCTGATCGTTGTGTTGTTATCGGCACTTGCCATGCCGGTAAAAAGCGAGGGTTTAAATACCAATATGCCTGAGCTATCAGGATTATTTGATCAAAAAAATGCCGATCATCTGTTGCTGGTTGCCTTTAAAGACCAATCGATCAACCGTATTCAGGGTACTGCAACGGCTTATCGAAAACGCGGTGACTATGCCAGCTCAACCTGGAGCCAGCACGTTAGCGACGATATAGCAACCGACTATCATATACAAAAACTTACCGAGTGGCCGATGACCACAGTAGGCGTTCATTGCATCGTCTACCAGGTGCCGCTGAACGTATCCGTTCCAGATACGTTACGTCGGTTAGGCCAAGATGCACGCGTGGATATTGCCCAAAACATGCATGTTTTCAATACCCGTGCCGGCAGTGGTACTGACCCTTATTTTCAGCTACAGTCCAATTTGCGCACCATGCACATTGACCAGGTTCACGCGCAAGCTACCGGCAAAAACATCACCATCGCCATGATTGATACCGGTGTCGATTTAGAGCATCCCGACTTAATGGGTCAAATTAGCCAAAACGAAAACTTTGCACAGAGCATTTCTGCAGGCTTCTCAACTGATAAACATGGCACAGCGGTCGCAGGCATTATGGTGGCCAAAAAAGATAATGGCACAGGTATCATGGGAGTTGCACCCGATGCCAATATAATCGCCTTAAAAGCCTGCTGGCCAGAACAACCGAATGCCATCGAAGCCGTTTGCAATAGTTTTACTTTGGCAATGGCCGTTAATACCGCCATTAAATCCGGTGCTAAAATTTTAAATATGAGTCTTACCGGCCCGCAAGATGCGTTATTGGAGCTGCTATTAACTAAAGCCATCACTGAAGGCATGATTGTTGTTGCCGCTGACACGGGGCGAGGCCAAGCGAATGACAATTTTCCTGCATCGATGAAAAATGTCATCGCCGTTCAATCTATCCATCAAAAAAATGTTGGCAATGCTAAAAAACAGGCATCGATACTGACCGCGCCAGGAGACAAAATACTTACTACCCTGCCCTACGGCACTTACGATTTTCTCTCTGGCAGCTCTATTGCCGCCGCCGAAGTATCGGGCATTATCGCCTTACTGCTGGAATTAAAGCCGGATTTGACCTTAGCAGAAGCACAATCCGCGTTACAAAAATCTGAATTGCCAGCCGGAATGGGTTACTTTCCGGGCATTAATGCCAATGGCGCAGCACTAGCTTTATGCAGAACGGACGTATGTCAGCAAGATACTTTAAAACTGGTTTTTAAAAACCCATAGCATTCAAAACACGCTTTTTAATCCCTTCCGCACGCTGTCTCTGCTTAGGTGATTTCTGGGAAACAACATACCTTTGTTATCCGGTTAATTGTCCACGAAAAACACGAAAATAAAGCAATAACACAATTTTTTAACGCATGTTCTCTCGTGTTTTTTGTGCCGCTTAAAAGCGCCTACTTTATGGTTTTCGTGGATAAATAAGATTTCATTTGGGATATTCTTTTATGGAAATCACCTAAATGCAAGGAATTATTATTCGCAAACAGCGTCTATAAAATTACGTAGCCTCATTGCAGCAGAACTTTCATTGTAAGTGCTGTGTTCTGGCATACCACCGTTATCTTCATACAAAAAGACTTTTGTCATCTTGCCGCCTTGTCTATGATAGGCGTGGTAAGTTGTTGACGATGCATCAACTATCTGCACTTCGGGCTTTTTTATAGTACCTGTGACGGCTTCAGCAATCGCTTTTCTTATATTTGCAACACTAAACTGCTCTGGTACGGCCTTTCTCGAAGACAGTCCATTTAAGCGACTGGTCTTTATCAACAAGCCCTGATCATCCAAAGTGCAGGTTGTGTACAAGGCATACTCTTCCATGATATAGCCAGGATAAGTAGTCTTTACCAGCAGTGTTGTTGCCGATGCCACTGTTGTCGCTGAACATAAAACCAATGAAATAAAGCGGCGATAAGGGAATTTCAACATAATAATCTCCAAAGTAGTTAACATATTTAACCCATTAAAACCCTAAGCATGTAATGTTTTTCTGCAAAGGGCTTTAATAACTATTCATAAGGCTAGCTTAAAATTAACTAATGTCCAGGTTATGCTGACACTTCATCATAATAACGCTATTAATGCGGTTAATTTTCTCACCCTGTATCGGATTTGATGTTAATGCCTGGTTGATCCCATCTCATCGATCCAATTGTATTATTTAGTACTGGATTATTTGGTTGCGCTCTTCCCAGGAAGAAAATTATTAACTCTCCACTCATATACAACGTAAAATAAACGTAACATACATGTGGCACCGAAGCCGGGTTTAGTTTAATTAAAGTATAAAATCGCACTACACATCATTTCTATATTTAATGTGGTTGATCGATTGGATGCATAAACCCAGCTTTGATGGTCCAAAAATGTTTAACTTACTTTATTTTCATACCTTAAACTGAAATTTATGAAATTCAACTTTCACAAAATTGTACTATCTCTTGTTATGCTGTCACCACTTATGGCGATACATCAACTCCATGCCGAAGGTGTTTTATTGGCCGGTCAGCCGCAAGATAACGCCGTAATCAACAATTTCGATGGCAAAATCAGCTTATCGTTTAGCGGCAATGTCAGTGAGCGTACACCATCATTACTGGTCGTTGACAGTAAAGGCACGCGCGTGGATAACAAAGATGTGACGTTAGAAATTGGGCCGCGCAGCAAATTAATGGCGACTACGCCCAAGTTATCAGCTGGCGCTTACGTGATTCGCTATCGCGTCGTTACCGAAGACGGGTTAATTGTCAGCGGTATTCGCCGGTTTACTATCAAAAACTAAAGTGCTTGTGTACGGGGCAACCATGACTTCATTAACAAAAATTTTTACGGTAGCAGGTTTACTGCTGACTACAGCCACAGCATCGGCATCGATTCCTTTGGGCGGTGTTCGAAAATCAACCGACGGTAAATATGACCTGTACGGCTGTATGCAAAGCAATGACTACTACATCGCCAATTTTGCCGCCTACCAGACACAGCCTGGCAAATCGGTTGATCCTAAAAAAATGCCGCCGCCCGAATGTGTAACGTTGCCTGCTTTAGGCACAACGCTCATTTCAGTGGATCTGCTGGATAGGGACGTGCGCCACAAGGCAGTCAGCATGAAAATTACCGGCGACAAAGGCGCGGTTCTGCTGGAAACACCGCCGACTATGGCCAAGCAAGGTGTGATTACCGCTACTGTCGATTTTAAAACCAAAGGCAACTACACCGTGGTGTTAACGGTGAATGATACCGATTTACACACGCCATCTGAAATCAGTGCGCTACGCATTCCCATTACAGTGGCTATGGATATCGTCGAACCGGCTTCAAAGACGGCCATGATGTCATTTTTTGGCTTTATGGCAGCATTGGCGGTAATGTTCGCCGTTTTTATTCCACGTTTTCTTAAACCCAAAAACGCAGCTTAAGCTTAACTTACTCTCAGGAAATATCATGTCTTACTCTCATTCAATAAAACGCTTAGTTGTGATTGCGTCCGTATTATCATGCACACAGATTTTATCGGCGTGCGCCACCGCACATGACACCGCCTATACGCCAGGCCTGGGCGAACTTATGACGCAAATCAGTGCTCGCCACCTCAAGCTGTGGTATGCAGGCAGTTCTGAAAATTGGGAATTAGCTGATTACGAACTGGAAGAAATGCACGAAACCCTGGAAGATTTAGCTAAGTATCATCCCACCCATAAAAAGATTGCCGGCTCGGTTCCAGCCATTATTGCCTCTTTCATGACCCCGTTTATAACACAAATGGAAGTGGCTGTTAAAAACCAGGACAAGGGCGCTTTCCAGTCAAGCTATGACAATTTAACCACCGCCTGTAATAGTTGCCACAAGGCCAATAATTATGGTTTCAACATACTGGAACGCCCACGCGCCAATCCATTTGCAAACCAGTCGTTTAGAGGTAAGCTGTAAAAGTACAAGCCATATAGCCATATTAAAACCTGGTCAGATATTTGCTGGTTGTACCGGATTATAGGGTTACAGATTCTATTATAATTCATATAAAATCAATTAGTTATAAATTCATGACTGTAAAAGCGTAGACGTATTTTCAGAAAACACTATTATTCCGCTACACGGACTGCCTAATGACATGCCCATTTTAATTACCCCATAATCCGGTACAATCAGAATCTATCTGCAATGAATTACTTTCTTAGTGTTCAGTGTTTATTCAGCAAAGGCTCTGTAGGCTATGCACCTATATTCAATAACAATAATTTTGATGTAGGTGAGTTATGGCTTTTTATCAAACACCCCACTACGAAAAAACCATATTCAGCGATTTGCTGGGTTCATGGGCACTTCTAAAACAATCTGTCGAAAACGAACATCGCACTAAAGATTGCTCACAACTCCTTTTTTACATTGCTGTAGCAATGAGCTGGGAGAGTGTGCGGAATTTAAAACATATGAAAAATACACTTCTACTCATTCAAAGTATTGCCCAACAAATAGGTATCAGTGATGAGACGGCTGAATTTGTGGACGATGTCGGGGACATTTTATCCGAGGCATTGGCTAGACTTCAAAACACAAAATTACGCTAAAATATTCATTTACCCAGTCAGAATGAAATATTGACAACAGATATGCAAATACCCTTGTATAAAAGCCATTCTAATACCAGAATTGTAGCTGACTAAATTAAGGATTTTTTACTATGGCACGTACTCTTCTGGTTGTGGATAGCCTTTCCGACTGGAGCCCTTATTACCCTAGCGATCACGTCATCACCTTTGAAAGCTATCTTGCGACAGAACAGAACGAAACAGAACACCGCGTCCGGATTATTAATCTTTGCGGCAGTTACTCTTATCTTTCCGACGGCTATTACTGCTCGTTACTGGCCGAAGCGCGTGGCCACCACGTCATTCCATCCGTTAAAGTACTGAATGATTTAGAAAAACAGGCCCTGTATCAATTACAAATTGAAGACTTGTCGCAGGCCTTGGCCAAAGCACTTAAAAGCTGTGATAAAGCCGCCGAAATCACCGTATTAAGTTATTTTGGTACAACACCTGATTCAGCCTTTCAGGAACTTGCCCGTTTATTGTTTGAACGTTTCTCTTGTCCCGTGTTAGAAATCACCTTAAGTTTTCGACAGCAATGGGAAATCACTAATTTAACAGCCATCTCCCATCGAGATTTGGATGATGCCCAGGAAACCATCTTTGCAACGGCTTTAGATCGATTCAGTAAAAAAATCTGGCATAAAGGCCGCACCCGAAAATCAGCCCGCTACGATCTGGCCATACTGGTTAATCCCAGCGAAAAAATGCCGCCCAGCAACCGCGCAGCACTGAAAAAATTTATCAATGCCGGAAGGCAACTGGGTATAGAAGTAGAGCTGATTTCACCGCAACATTATGCAAGATTGCCAGAATTTGACGGCCTGTTTATTCGAGAAACCACCGGCATAGATCATCACACCTACCGCTTCGCCAAAAAAGCCGAAGCCGAGGGTTTAGTGGTCGTAGACGATCCAACCTCGATGTTACGTTGCACCAATAAAGTCTATCTTGCTGATTTGTTTCGCACCCATAAAGTACCCTCGCCCAAAACCTGGATATTGCACAGGGGCAATTCTCATCATTTAGATAAAGTGGAAGCTGAAGCCGGTTTCCCTGTCGTGATAAAAATTCCTGACGGCTCTTTTTCGCGTGGCATTGTGAAAGTCAATGATCGCAAAGAACTTGAGCTTAAAGTAGCCGAGTTATTTAAGCAATCCGCCCTGTTACTGGCGCAGGAATTTTTGTACACCGATTTCGACTGGCGCATCGGCGTATTTAACAACAAAGCCTTGTACGCATGCCGCTATTACATGGTTAAAAACCATTGGCAAATTTATCGCCATAAGGAAACTCGCGTAGATAGTGGCAATTTTGACACTATGGCTACTTTTGATGTCCCCAAACCCGTATTGGAAGCTGCGCTGAAAGCCACGCAAACCATCGGTGACGGTTTATACGGTGTCGATGTTAAAGAAAAAAACGGCAAAGGTTATGTGATCGAAGTGAATGACAACCCTAACATCGACAGCGGTATTGAAGACAAATATCTGGGCGAGGAACTGTACCATCTGGTGATGGCTGAGTTTTTACGGCGTATGGAGAATCGAAGCAAAGGACTGTGATGAATTTCCCCCAATAAATGACATTCCATTTGTCCACGGAAAACACAAAAAACACGGAAGTGTTTGCATGCTTGGCATCACTGCCATTAAGTTAAGCAAGAAAGCCCCCTCTCCAGAGGGAGAGGGTTGGGTGAGGGGAAATATACTTGTTGATTCTCCTCACCCCAACCTTCTCCAGCAGGAGAGGGCTTTTGTCCTGTCTTAAGTGTTTAGCCGTTTTTTTCGTGTCTTTTGTGTTTTTCGTGGACAAATACCCTTAAGCCTTAACGCGGGTAATCTTTATCACAATCGATAATTCTTTCAAACGCCGCATAATTTTGGCCAGATGCACACGGTCTTTAACGGTTAAGGTAATTAAATCTACCGAAACGTGTGCATCTTGGTCAACCACTGTGACATTTTCAATATTGGAATCCAGTTCCGAAATAGTTGAGGCAATCGTCGCCAATGCGCCGCGCTGATTCAGTATTTCTATACGTAATTCGGCAGGAAAATCGCCAGCGGCATCATGACTCCATTCAACATCCAGCCAGCTGGTATGTTTTTTTCTGACAATATTACTGTTACGGCATTCATGATGATGCACAACAATGCCTTTGCCGGGATTAAAGAAACCAATAATCGAATCGCCTGGAATCGGTCTGCAACACTTGGCTAAATTGATGACCATGCCTTCCGTGCCTTTAATAACCAAAGGGGTTTTATGGCTTTGGTCGCCATCATCCAGTTTTATATTGGCATGAATATCATCTTGTAGCAGACGTTTAGCAATCAAAAAAGGCATTTTATTGCCTAAGCCAATATCTTCAAGCAAGACATCAAATGACGGCATGTCAGTCACTTTAAGCAACTCTTTAAGTCGCTGTTCCGAAATACTATCCAGCTGAGTATGCAAGGCTTGCAGCTCTTTTTCCAGTAGCCGCCGCCCCAGATTAATGGCCTCCAGCTGTTTAAAATGCTTTAAATAATTACGAATACTGGAACGGGCTTTTGCCGTTGCCACATAACTTAACCACAATGGATTCGGTCTTGCCCAGACAGCGGCAATGACTTCTATGGTCATGCCGTTTTCAAGTTTGGTTTGCAGTGGCACCAACTGTCGGTCAATTCTTGCCGAAACACAGGCATTGCCCACGTCGGTATGTACGGCGTAAGCAAAATCAATAATGGTCGCACCACGCGGTAATTTTATAATGCTACCTTTAGGCGTAAAAACAAACACCTCTTGAGGAAACAGATCAATTTTCAGATTATCAATAAACTCCAGCGAATCGCCGGCAGTTTTTTGTATTTCCAACAAATCCCTTAGCCACTCGTTGGCACGATCCTGAAATTTTTGCGATTTATCATCCTCAGACTTATAAAGCCAATGCGCGGCAATGCCTGATTCGGACATACGGTGCATTTCATGGGTTCGGATCTGGATTTCGATAGGCAAGCCATAAGGCCCCATCAAGATGGCATGTAACGACTGGTAACCATTCGCCTTGGGCAAGGCGATATAATCCTTAAAGCGACCAGGGATAGGTTTATACAGATTGTGCATTACCCCCAGTACACGGTAGCAGGTATCCACGTTGTCACAAAAAATTCGAAAGGCATAGACATCAAAAACATCCGATAAAGAAATTTTCTTGTGCAGCATTTTTTTATAAATGCTATACAGATTTTTTTCCCGCCCAGCCACATCGCCTACCAGCCCTGCTTCATGCAAACGATTTTTTATAGAATTTTCGATGGTGTCGATAATTTTTCGACGGTTACCACGGGCTTTTTTAACCGCGTGATTTAAAACCGCATGTCGCCTGGGATACATTTCTTCAAAACTCAACGCCTCGAGCTTATGACGCATACTGTTCATGCCCAACCGATTGGCAATCGGCGCATAAATATCCAGGGTTTCCCGACAAATTCGGCGTTTTTTGTCTGCGGGCATAGCGCCCAGCGTTTGCATATTATGGAGTCGATCCGCCAATTTCACCATAATAACGCGTAAATCTTTGCCCATCGCCAGAAACATTTTGCGAACGTTTTCAGCCTGTGTTTCTGCCTGGGATTTACTGCCAATTTTGGTCAATTTGGTAACGCCATCTACCAATTCTGCCACTTGCGGATTAAATTGAGCCGCCAGTTCCTTTTTGGTAACGGCGGTATCTTCAATCACGTCATGCAGGATAGCCGCCATAATGCCATCAGCATCCATACGCATTTCAGCTAGGCTGATAGCCACTGCAACCGGGTGACAAATATAGGCTTCGCCGGTTTTACGGCGTTGACCGGAATGTGCAACCGCGCCAAATTGATAGGCGCGGACACAATCATTAACCCGATCCTGGTCGAGATAACTGGCCAAAGTCGTGCGTAACCGCTGAAGCAACTTGTCTTCAGGACGCTCAAACTCCAGAACTTCAGCCATTTCAACCATAAACATCACATATTAAAACATGGAAACATGATCGTAAGATTCGCCAACACGGTGCAGGAGATTAATGTTCTCCGTTGTTACGTGGCCGGCAGCAATTTCACGCAAAGCCAATACAGTATCTTTGTCCTTGCCGCGCGGTAAAAATTCCGTCGCACCATGACTTAATTGACGCGCTCTGGTACTCGCCAACAACACCAGTTTGAAACGGTTTTCTACGTGTTCCAAACAATCTTCAACAGTGACTCTAGCCATTCTAAATCCTCTTTCATTAAAAAAATTGTACTTGTTCAATCCCCCTCTTTGAAAAAGAGGGGTTAGCACCCAAAGGGCGTAAAGGGAGATTTATTAGAAAAATCCCCCTCAATCCCCCTTTTTCAAAGGGGGAAGTGAATACTTACCATTTATTGACGTGACTTTAATATCGCAACGGCTGGCAGTTCTTTACCTTCAAGAAATTCAAGAAATGCACCGCCGCCGGTTGAAGTATACGAGATTTGATCTTCGATACCGTATTTATCAATCGCTGCCAACGTATCACCACCACCCGCAATTGAAAAAGCCTTGCTTTCGGCAATCGCTTTAGACATGGTTTTAGTACCGTTACCAAACTGTTCAATTTCAAACACGCCCACAGGACCATTCCAGACAATAGTACCAGCAGACCTCAATAACTCCGCATATTTATTGGCGGTTTCAGGTCCAATGTCCAAAATTAAATCATCGGCTTCAACATCAGCAACATTTTTAACCGTGGCTACTGCGGTGTCTGAAAACTCTTTTGCACAGACAACATCAGTAGGAATAGGGATATCGGAACCCGCGCGTTTAGCGGCTTCAATCAAGCGTTTGGCTTCATCGATAAGATCAGGTTCGTACAATGATTTACCGACTGAAAACCCCATAGCAGCGATAAAGGTATTGGCAATACCACCACCGACTATTAATTGGTCAACTTTTTCAGACAGTGATTTTAATACCGTTAACTTAGTCGATACTTTAGAACCGCCGACAATCGCAATTAACGGTTTGGTAGGTGTTTCCAGAGCTTTGCCCAAAGCATCCAATTCGCTGGCCAGTAACGGCCCTGCACAAGCCACGGGCGCAAACTTTGCGACGCTGTGGGTAGAGGCCTGTGCCCTGTGTGCTGTGCCAAATGCATCCATAACGAAAACGTCACATAATGCGGCCATTTTTTGGCCTAAGGCATCGCTGTTCTTTTCTTCGCCTACATTAAAACGCACATTCTCACACAACACCACTTCGCCTGGCGCAATGGTAATGCCGTCTATCCAGTCTTTTTCCAAACGTACCGGTTTACCCAGCAGGCTGCTTAAACGCTCGGCAACCGGCTTTAAGGACGCTGCTTCGTCATATTGGCCTTCTTCAGGGCGACCCAGATGGGACATCACCATAACGGCAGCACCGGCCGCCAAGGCTTTTTCAATGGTGGGCACACTGGCCTGGATACGAATATCACTGGTTACCTCGCCATTTTTGACAGGTACATTCAAATCCTGACGTATTAATACCCGCTTACCGGATAAGTCCAGATCAACCATACTCTTAATCGACATATTTCCCTCTCTACTGTTTCAGTTTATGTAAATGTTGTGAAGTCTTAAAGCTATAGGGCGGATATCAGCTCTGTTTCCACTTTATGGAACAACCAATACTGGCGATTTGCTGCTTTGGCCCCTGCCCTGTTTGTGCAATTAATGCCATCGCTTCAAATAGTTCGCGTATTGTACCATCTGGCGCGGTTTCCTTGCGACTGGCATCCAAGCGACCTCGGTATTGCAATTCATAATGGGCGTTATAGCCAAAAAAATCGGGCGTACACACTGCGCCGTAATCTTTGGCAACCTGCTGGGTGTCATCCAGCAGGTACGGAAAACTGTAACCTGATTGCTCAGCAATCAGCTTCATGTTTTCGAAAGAATCAGCCGGATAATTAACCGTGTCATTAGACATAATCGCCACGGAATTAATACCTTGCTGTTTAAGTTCCAGCGTATCTCTGATAATGCGTTCATGCACCGCCTTCACATAAGGACAATGATTGCAGATAAACATCACCAGCAAGCCTTTTTCGCCCATACACTGCTGCAGCGACCATAAGTGGCCATCAACACCGGGCAAATTAAAATGGGGGGCTTGTTTGCCAAAATCACACACAGGGGGTTCTAGTGCGGCCATGGGTTACTCCTCTGTTATTGATTGGATATATTTTAAAATGGCGTTTAAAACACAAGACTACCCGCTAAGACGAGATACCTTAAAATAAGGATAAGACACACACGAAATAACTTAAGCCGGTTCATGCTTCAACAAGTTCAGCACGAACGGAATCGGCGTTTCAAGTTGTTCAACTTATTTCTCGCGTAATCGTTCAGTCCCCCTCTTTGAAAAAGAGGGGTTAGGGGAGATTTTTAAAATAAATCCCCCTCAATCCCCCCTTTTCAAAGGGGGAGGTGAATACATACTTTCTCGCACGCTCCTAACCGTTCGCCCTTATATCTGAGCTTATCGAAGAGTGGGCGGTTAAGCCGATCATGGTTCGACAAGGCTCTCCTGAGCGCAGTCGAAGGGCTCACCACGAACGAATAACCTTCAACTGTCCCACCTTAAGTTTGCTGGGGATTTCTGTATTACCAACGCTGACAATCTTGGGTTTTCACACTTAAATAGCTCTATTTTCTAACACCACAACCGTCTGGGCAGACATCATATAATGCTGTGTCAAAACAGGCTGTTGATGTTCCTGCGTGACAATATCGTTAGGTGATGGCAACGACGTATCCACGGCAAGACACCATGTCTTGCCTTTTATTACCGGTAACTCGATAGCTTCCTGCTGATTCGACATATTCATAACAATATGCAGATCAGCCTCCTCTGTTTCGTAACCCGCTAAGGTAAAGGCCAATAATCTGGAATCAGCATCATCCCATTGTGGTTTATTAACCTGACTGCCGTGCCAGGTAATGTCGACCATATCCCTACCTTCGATGACTTTACCGGTTAAAAAACGCCGCCGCATAATTGAAGCATGGCGTTTACGCAAAGCGATCAAACAACGCACAAAACGTAGCATATCGGCATTATCAGTGGCCTTTTGCCAGTCTATCCAGCTTAAGGCATTGTCCTGACAATAGGCATTATTATTGCCCTGCTGGGAGTTGAGAATTTCATCACCGGCCAGCAACATAGGCACACCCTGGCTGAGCAACAAAATGGCAAAGGCGTTTTTGGCCAGTCTTCTGCGTAAAGCTACAATAGCCTTATTATCGGTATCACCTTCCACGCCCCAATTATAACTGAGACTGTTGTTGCAGCCATCGCGGCTGTTCTCGCCATTGGCTTCATTATGCTTATGGTTGTAACTGAATAAGTCATTGAGGGTAAAACCATCGTGGCAGGTTACAAAATTAATGCTGCTGATCGGCAACCGTCCCTGATGTTCATACAGATCGCTACTGCCACACATCCGCGTGGCAAGCTCTTTAATGATGCCTTTATCGCCACGCACAAAACGTCTGACCACATCGCGGTAAATGCCATTCCATTCGCCCCAGCGATAACCCGGAAAACTACCGACTTGATACAGTCCAGCCGCATCCCAGGCTTCGGCAATTAATTTGGTTTTAGCTAAGCGTTTGGATAATTCAATGCCCCAAAGCACCGGTGGATCCGGTAAAACCTCGCCGTCTTCGCCACGCGACAAAGTACTCGCCAAATCAAAGCGAAAACCATCAACGTGCATTTCTTTAACCCAGTACTCCAAACAGCTAATAATAAAGCGCGTTACCAGTGGATGATTGGCGTTGATGGTATTGCCGCAGCCGGTGTAATCACGAAAAATACTTTTATCAAACTTGTCATGGTGATAAAAAATATTATCGCCTATACCTCTAAAGTTAATGATAGGGCCATCGGCACCCGATTCCGAGGTATGGTTAAAAACCACGTCCATGATGATCGCTATTTTGGCTTTGTGCAGCGCCTTGACTAAATCGCGGAACTCTTGAAGGTGCGTACCTTGTTCCGGTGTGACACAAAAACCTGGGTGCGGACTAAAAAAGCTGTGCGGGCTATATCCCCAGTAGTTTTTTAAACCCAATGCCGCTGTTGAGCGTGGCACATCTTGCTCATCAAATGCCATAATCGGCAATAATTCGACATGGGTAATCCCTAAGCTTTGCAAATAAGGGATTTTTTCAATCAATCCTGAAAATGTACCCGGATTAGCGACTTTGGCAGAAGGATGTTTAGTGAAACCGCCGACATGCAGCTCATAAATAATAGATTTTTCACTGCTAATGCGCAGTGGCGTTTCACCTTCCCAATCATAGTTATCGTCAACAACCACACAGCGCATGGCGGTAGCGCCGTTGTCTCCAGGACGGCAAGCAGCACCGCGATCCCACTTTTTATGGCTGATTGCACGCGCCCAAGGATCCAGAAGCTGTTTGTTCTTGTCAAAATACAGCCCGGATTCGCGGACATTATTAGGGCCATCCATACGCCAGGCGTACCAGGTACCTACCGGTAACTTAAGCACATAAACATGCCAGGCAAAAAAAGTCCGGTTGATTTCTTTTTGTAAGGCGATGATCTGAAAAGGCTGCTCGCTCTCTGCGCTATCGAACAGCAACAGATCTACATGGGTGGCATGACGACTAAAAATAGAAAAATTAATTCCCCCCGTACCCAGCTTGGAGCCGGATGGGTATGGTGTTCCGGGCTTTAATTCGTATTTTTTATTTTTCATATTTTTATTGTCCTTACCTACAGATGTAGAAACCACACTTCCTCACTGTCCTTAAGCACCTTAATGGCGTGTTCAAACGCCCTCAGGCGGTTAAGAGATAAGTCGTGAGCTATGAAGGGATTGCCCATTCGCCACCAACAGCAGCGCTTAATGACAGCGCCTAACCAGGGGCAGCAATTTTAATCTTTCGTGAACATCGTATTCAAGTTCTAAATTACAATACACTAACGATTAACAATACGCTGCCGATTAAAATAACTTAAAACCGATTGTATCTTAACAGAGCGTTCGGTATTTCATACAAAGTACAGTTAAAATTGCAAAAAATCACCCACTAAAAATCATAAAAAATAATATGAAAAAAATACTTTTTGTTACCAGCGAGGCACACCCTTTCATTAAAACCGGCGGTCTTGCTGATGTTTCGGGCAGCTTGCCGAAAGCTTTAGCCGCCTTATCCCAAGATATAAAAATCATCATGCCTTATTACCAGGCGACAAAAACCTTTGCTGACATCGGTTATCGTTGCTCGCTGCGTGTCGATAACCGTGATGTCAACATTCTTGAGACACTGATGCCTGATAGTCAGGTCACTGTCTGGTTGATTGATTGCCCTGAATTCTATCAGCAACCTGGAAACCCTTACGTCGATGCACAAGGCAACCCCTGGTTTAATAATGCGGAACGTTTTGCCTTGTTGTGCCGTATCGCCGTTGAAGTCGCCATGAACAGAGCTTATCTGGACTGGAAAGCCGATATTGTTCATTGTAACGACTGGCAAACCGGCCTTGCGCCTGCCTTGTTATCACTGGAAGATAATCGCCCTGCAACCGTATTCACCATACACAATATGGCTTATCAGGGTTTATTTCCAACCACCGTGTTAACCGCGCTAAATCTTCCTGGGCAATTATGGCATCCTGAAGGACTGGAATTTCATGACATGTTGTCGTTTATTAAAGGTGGGCTGGTTTATGCAGATCGCATTACCACGGTAAGTCCGACCTACGCCTTAGAAATTCAAACAGCGCTTTATGGTTACGGCCTTGAAGGTTTATTAATACACCGCAGTCCTGATTTAGTCGGCATCATTAATGGCATTGATACTACGCTTTGGAATCCTGAAACGGATACTTATATCCCTCAGCATTACAACGCTGACTCTTTGGATGACAAGCAACACAATAAAGCAGAATTGCAAAAACGTATGGGACTGCCCGTCGATAGCCAGATACCGGTTTTGGGCTTGATCGGACGTTTGGTAGAGCAAAAAGGCATCGATTTAATCATTGATTGCTTGCCTGAGCTGTTGGCTATGCCCGTACAGTTTGTATTGCTCGGCAGCGGTGATAAAAGCTTTGAACAGCGTCTACAAAACTTAATGCACCTCTATCCTGACAAACTGGCCATTACCCTTGGTTATAATGAAGAACTGGCGCACCTTATTGAAGCAGGGGCAGATATTTTCTTAATGCCATCACGCTTTGAGCCTTGCGGCTTGAATCAAATGTATAGCCAACGTTATGGCACCATTCCTATCGTCAGAAAAACCGGTGGTTTAGCCGATACTGTTGTGGATAGCATTCCTGAAAATATAGTCAACCATACGGCGACTGGCATTGTGTTTAACGATGCCAACGCTAGCGCATTGCTGGAAGCTATTAAACGCACACTACTATTGTACAGATTGCCTGACGCATGGACAAACATGCAAAAAAATGCCATGCACAGCGATTTTTCTTGGCAACAAAGTGCAGAACGCTATCTTGATTTATACCAAAATATCCAGCCTTAAGCTTTCAGCCCCAAGCCACGCGGCTTATAAGCTGCGCGGCTTTTGAACATTTGTTTAATTAAAAACGATGGTTACTGTTGCCTGGGCTGTTTTTACCCCGTTATAAGTCATCGTATAGCTAAATTGGTAAGTCCCTAGTTTGTCGCGCCAATACTCGCTCGATGCAGTGGTGGTTTTAGCCGACACCGTGTAACGAAAAGAGCCGTCAGCGTTAAACACCACGGCAATGGTGCCTTTGCCGGTACCGCCACCCTCTGTGTCAGCGCTTATCCGTTTCAGGCTCTTTGGAACCCTGGCAAACGTACGCCCTGTAACGCCGGTCGGCAGGTCGTTTTTGCCCACCCCATCTGCCACCGACACGTTAACCGCTTGAACACGAGGTAAATTGGTTGCAAAGGTGACGTAATTATCGTTATTGGCAACCGCACCTGTGCTGCTGGTAACAGGGCTTTTATAGACAGCAGTACTACCAATGCGCTGGCCTGTGCTGTTTAGTTCAAGGTTAGTGCCAATAATGGACAAAAAATCCGTACCTGCCGAATCGGTATTGACATACAGGTCTTTAGGTAATGCCGTGTAATCGTCAACCCCATCTAAATACATAGG
>NZ_FUKJ01000297.1 GCF_900163745.1 Crenothrix polyspora | reverse complement strand
GTTTGGGCTGCCGTCATGGTTACTGAACAAGCGGCCTTACCAGTACAACCACCGCCACTCCAGCTGTCAAATGCGGAACCAACATCTGGCGTAGCTGTCAAGGCAACTACGGTTTTTTCATTATACGATTTGAAACAGACTGCACCGCAGTCAATACCCGCTGGGCTACTGATTACGCTACCAGCACCGGTTTTACTAACGGTTAAAAGATAGGTGGGTATTTTTTTGAAGGTTGCAGTAACGGTTTTGGCCGCTGTCATTGTGACGGAACATGATGCGGTCGTGCCAGTACAGCCACCGCTCCAGCCAGTAAAGCTAGAATCGGTCTCTGGCGTAGCCGTTAAAGTGACTGCCGTTTTGTTAGGATAAGGTTCTGTGCAATCTGCGCCACAAGCAATACCTGTGGGCGTACTGCTAACAGCACCATCACCCACTTTAACAACCGTTAGCACCATCAATGTGCTCTTAAACGTTGCCGTGACAGTTTTCTCCGTATCCAAGGTGACGGTACAGGGGGCTGTACCAGTACAAGCGCCTGTCCAGCCCGTGAAGATCGAGTTGGTATCGGGTTCGGCGGTTAAGGTTACTTGTGCGCCTGGTTCGTAGGCTTCGGTACAATCCACGCCGCAGTCTATACCAGGAATGTCACTGGCAACTGTGCCAGCACCGTCGCCCGCTTTTATCACTGTTAAAGGTATGCCGGGGTTAAATGCCGCTGTGATGGTTTTAGCTTCGTCCATTGATACATTGCAGGTGTATGTGCCTGTGACGGAACACGCACCATCCCATCCGGCAAACAGGGCGTTGGCTGCTGGTGTAGCTGTTAAGGTAACCCGTTTGTTTTGTGGATAGCTGGCCGTACACGCTGCGCCGCAGTCGATACCCGCTGGGGTAGTGGTGATAGTGCCTGTGCCAGTACCGGTTTTTGCTACCGTTAATAGGGTGGGTATGGAAGGGTTGATAAATATTGCTGAGACATTTTTTGCCTCGTCCATTGTAACGATACAACTGCCCGTACCGGTACAATCACCCTCCCAGCCATCAAACAGGTTATTGGCAGCGGGTGTGGCTGTCAGGGTAACTTTTGCATTGGGTATAAAGGGGGCTGAGCAGTTTTCTCCACAGTTGATACCGGCAGGCTCGCTGACGATAGTACCTGTCCCTGTGACAGAAACGCTTAAGGCGTAGTCGGTTACGATTTTGCTAATGAAGGCATCACCACCCCCGCCATAAACCGGCTGGAATGGGGTGGCAAGTGGAAAGTTGGCAGATTGGGTGCTTCCGGTCACATAAGCATGCCCCGCACTATCCACGGCGATATCCGGAAATAATTCCCGACTGCTGCCACCCAGGTAGGTGGAATAGGCAAGGCTGGCACCATCTGGGTTTAGCTTGGTGATAAAAATATCTTCAGTTCCCCCGCCGAAGGCCGGTTGCAAAGGACTGACGAGCGGAAAGTTTAGCGATGTCGTATAGCCTGTTACATAAGCATGACCCGCAAAGCCTACAGCGATACTGGTACTAATCTCCCCTTTGTTCCCACCCAGGTAGGTGGAATACACGAGACTGGTTCCTTCAGCGTTTATTTTGGTGACAAAAGCATCAAAATCACCCGCATCCACGCCGTGGACAGCTTGAAAAGGATTCAGCAGCGGAAAATTAGACGACAGCGTGCTTCCTGTCACATAAGCCTGACCTTCAGCATCAACAGCAATACTTTTACTGGTATCGCCACTTGTACCACCCAGATAGGTGGAATAGACAAAACTAGCCCCATCGGCAGTCAATTTGCTGATAAAAACATCGTTACTCCCTGCTTTAGTTGCCTGTAAAGCGTTAGCGACTGGAAAGTTGGCAGAATGGGCATGCCCCGTTACATAGGCTTGTCCCTGGCTGTCTACGGCAACGTCAAAACCTATGTCTTCACTATCCCCGCCTAGATAGGTGGAATAAATATAGCCAGTGCCGTCTGTATTTAGCTTGGTGACAAAAGCATCATTACCCCCGCCGTAGGTTACCTGTAACGCATTCGCAACAGGGAAATTAGTGGATTGGGTAAATCCCGTCACATAGGCTTGGCCATCAAAATCTACGGCAATGCCATTACTCTCGTCATGTGCGCTTCCTCCTAGATAACTGGAATAGACCAGGCTGGCACCGTCTGGACTCAGCTTGGCGATGAATATATCCTGAACGCCTTTAAAGGTTGACTGCAAGGGATTTACGACTGGGAAATTGGAAGATTGAGTTAAACCCGTCACATGAGCCTGTCCCTGAAAATCTATTGCGATGCCCGTCCCTTTATCTAACTTACTGCCTCCCAGATAGGTTGAATAGATAAGACTGCTGCCATCCTCGCTCAGCTTGGTGATGAAGACATCGCCCTGTCCTTTGCTAACCGACTGCAGGGGATTCATGAGCGGAAATGTGGAATCTGTAGTGTATCCAGTCACATAGACTTGACCTGAGTCATCTACGGCAATGCTTGTACCATCATCTTGGCTACCCGTTCCTAAGTAGGTGGAATAAACCAGCACCGGATCAATCACCAGCGACTTGGTTTTGTCATAAGCCGCAACCTGAAAGCCAATTTGCTTATTAGCCTTGAGGACAAATTGTCCATCAACGGCTTTGCGCTGGCCGCCAATCTCCTGATAGATTACCGGCTTTTTTAAAAGCACTTCACCGATAAGCAATGCGCCCGTAGTGTTGATGCTGGGTACAAGTTTGTCTTTTAATGCCTGTCCCGCAAAACTCAACTGAATTTTGGCCGGATCGGCACCTGGCGCAACAATAAAATCATATTCCAGTTGCTGTTGATTGCCGTAGTACACCAAATCAATGCCAGGATACACCTGCTCATATTTGACCTTACCGTAAGTGGCAATGTGGGTGCGCCACTGTTTTGGATCGTTACCGTTCAGGTAATTGATCTTACCCGGTAATTCTTCCACACCAGCTACTTTCGGTGACGCATTAGCTCCGATAAGTTGCATACGTACTGTGCTGGTTTCGCGCAGCTCAGCCGATTTCTTTTCCTTGTTTTTGGATTTAGCATCAATGTCTTTGACAACTTTTGACAGCCCTAGCACCGCCTCGGTCGGTGTCAAAAACAGTGTGTAGCCCGTTCCCCGTGAAAGAAATTGCACTGATTTGTCGGTTTGTCCCTGATTGGCTTCAAAGCTTAACGGCAACTGGCCGTAAGCTTGAACAAGGTGATTGTTTGCCTGCCCAGTGGGGGCGGGCGACGGCTTGGCGATGCTAGTACTTGAAACAAGACATAGCATCATGGCCAACAGGCCGATGATTGGGTATTTCATGAATCTTCTCCAATAGTAAAGTCGATAGTGATACTGTTTTTGCGGACACCCTGTCGCGAAGTCAATTGGGAAAAGCTAATGGTCGATTGTGCTTTTTCCTGACAAATAAAGGCTTGTAGAATAAATTAAAGGTGTAACTCATAAAAAATCTACGGTGATGATTCTACTCCTATATTTTTACAATTCTATAACATTGTAAAATATTGTTTTACAATGTGGCATTGTCGTCAATTAAATAACGACATAGGCATAAATATCTTTTCTAATTAATTATTTTTACAATATATTTTTATTTTGTACATTAGTGGCGCACGTGTAAAAAATAGCCTGTGCCATGGCGCTAAGTTGGCTTTGCTTAACTTAAAAACAGCCCTGTTTTTGATGCAGCGCTATCTTGGCGTGCTAGAATACCTGTGAATTTAATACCAGCGAGATAAGCACATGACAGCACATATCGGTTTAATTGGCCTTGCGGTAATGGGGCAAAACTTAGTTCTCAACATGAATGACCACGGCTTTAAAGTCGCCGTTTACAACCGCACCACCAGCACTACCCATGAATTTCTCGAAGGCCCCGCCAAAGGCACGCAAGTTGTTGGTGCGGATTCGCTGGAGGAATTGGTTGAAAAACTGCAATCACCACGTATCGTCATGTTGATGGTCAAGGCTGGTGAAGTGGTCGATCAATACATCGATAAGCTGGTGCCGTTACTGTCCGCTGGGGATATTATTGTTGACGGCGGCAACTCGCTGTTTGCGGATACCAATCGTCGTACCGCACAACTCAAAGAAAAAAACATCAACTATATCGGCACCGGCGTTTCTGGCGGGGAAGAAGGCGCAAGAAATGGCCCGTCCATCATGCCTGGCGGTAATAAAGCGGCATGGCCAGCGGTTAAGCCGATTTTTCAGGCCATCAGCGCC
>NZ_FUKJ01000273.1 GCF_900163745.1 Crenothrix polyspora | reverse complement strand
ATGCGGTGGAGTCCTCCTGGGCCTGGGTCGATAATATTTTGAACATCTGGGCCAGCAGCCGCACCCGCTGGATTCCTGAATACAGCGCCGGCACCTGGGGACCACTGGAAGCGGATCGACTGATTGAAGCGGATAACCGCCAATGGCGACTACTATGATTGCAACGACCCCTGCGCCTAAAATTATCAACCAGCCGTTAAAACGAGTGCGTATCGCCAGCATCGAAGCCGAACTGGGCATGTTATGGGCGCAGTTTAATCGCGATAGCGGCGGTGGCCATACGGTGATGCGAGCCTGTATGTCCAATCTGATTATCTATTGCGACACCGTTGAAGAAGCAGCCGTAGTAAATCAGGAAATTACCGCTATTGTTGATGTGCATCCGGCACGCGTGCTGTTGCTGGTGGGCGACGGCAAGCCCAGTGAAGGTACGATGGAAGCATTGATTACCATCTACTACACCGCCTTAAACGAGGATTGGCAGGTCTGCGCAGAACGTATCGATGTGATTGCTTCGCCCGCATCGGCTGAACGTTTGCCATCCGTTGCAAGGTCGCAACTTATTGGCGATTTGCCCACTGCCTTATGGTGGGTATCCAGACGGCCACCGCCAGAAGTCGGTGATGTGTTCTTTCAACTTGCTGAGCTTGCCGATCAGATTATCTACGACAATATGGGCTGGATCAATCCCATTAAAGGCGTATCCGCCATGACACGTTGGGTGGCGGCGCAGCAGAATGAACAGGTGGTTTATAATCTTGCCTGGCGGCGCTTTTCAGTATGGCGAAAACTATTGGGTCAAATGCTTGATCCGCAAATTGCTCCAGGCGCACTTGATGACTTGCGTGTTATCGAGATAGACCACGGCCCCCACGCCTTGGCAATGACATGGTTAATGGTCGGCTGGCTGGCGAGCCAGTTAAAGTGGCAACCGGTCGATGGCAAGCAGCTTTCTAACTCGGAACTGGTCTGGAAGTTTCACAACCACCGCCACGAAATCAAGATTACCGCCAAACGCTTACCCAAGGGCGAGCCGTTACTGTATCGATTATTATTAGACTGGAGTCAGGCCCAGCAAGAAAATAAACTGTGTTTTGAGCGCCTGGACAATGATCGTATTGGTATCGTAGAAGCCTTGTCCACCGTACCTGCACGGGTTTTTGCGGCACAGGTTCCAGAACGTGCAACCCTGGTATCGGCACAGCTTGCGCACCGTAATCGCGATAAAATATTTGAAAGTGCTTTAAAGTCGGCGAATGCGATGGCGGCGGTGTTTCAGCTGTGAGGATTGGTAATATTGGTTACTCACTTAAGGCGAGACAGCACAGGTTAATCCGTTCGTGGTGAGCTTGTCGAACCATGAGCGGCACACCGCCCATCCTTCGACAAGCTCAGATACCGTCTTTCCAAAGTAAATGCAAGAAAAACTATAAGGCATAGTTGGGGTCAAAAGGTTTACCTGATTTACAATATAGAACGGAATGATAATTGCCTAAATTATAATTCATTAATAATCAATGCATTATGCAAGATCAGAATTCTATCATTATCATAACAAGAACTCGTGCTAGCACTTTGACATACGCTGGTTACTACAAAACAACGAGTTAAATGAGGATAAGCAAAAATCATTCCGTTCTGTATTGCCTGATTTAAGTACAGCAAAGGCAATATGGATAAGCTTACGCATGGCGGCACAGACAACAGCTTTACCGTTTTTTACCGTTACCCTTTAAGACGTAAACAAAACGCTCGGATTACCGGATTATGCGTCCATGCTGGAATTTAATGCACTGCGGGTAGCTAAAATATTGAATACGGGTTTGACAGAAAAACATTAAATAATATAGTATGAAATTAGAATTATTTTCTAACTTCATACTTACTGAGGCCTGAACAAATGCCTATAGCCACCTTACGCCCTAAGGGACAAATTACGATCCCAGTAAATATTTTGAAAGCATGGGGAATAAATATAAATGAACAGGTAGAAGTCAACATTCACAACGGGGTAGTTACCCTAATTCCATTGAAGCGTAAGGAAACACCTGTACGTAAAGATATTATGGACTTTGTGGGGATTGGTCGTGGGATGTGGGGAGAAACGGCAGAAGAAGTGGACGCAAGTATTAAAGAACTTCGAGACTCATGGACACGATAAGCCCCGATTTTGCGCGTATGTTCGGGCAAAGTGTCTACATTGACACCAATGTTTTTATTTATTTTCTGGATAGAAGCCCTACATTTTTACCCGTGGTCGCCCCGTTTTTGCGGGCGGTCATGGATGGGCGGATTATTGGGTACACTGGGGTTGCTGTTATTGCTGAAACAATGGTAAAGCCCTATAAAATAGGGGATGTAGCCATTATTGGAAAGTTTAAAGACTTCTTTTACCAGAAAGATTTTTTAACGATTCTTCCACACGATCCGGCTATTTTTGATCTTGCTTCACAGATTTCCGCTAAAAATAGTATGAAGCTTATAGATTCTTTACATCTTGCTACTGCCGTACAAGGCGGATGTAACTATTTGATTACCCATGATGGCGGATTTAAGCCAATGGGGGGAGTGGAGATAGTGCTCTTGCGGAATTTGGTAGCTGATAGTTAACCTACTAAAGCTCAATACAGAACGGAATGATTTTTGCTTGTACTGATTTAACCCGTTGTTTTATGGTAATCAATGAATGTAAAGTGTCGGCATAAGTGTTTAATAAGAAATTACAGAATTACAATTTATTCATAATAGATTGATTATTAATGATTTTAAACTTAAGCAATTATCATTCCGTTCTGTATTGACTAAAGCTAATAAATCTTGTCATTTAAATGTTCGTTTTTTTATTCCTTCCGAGCCGCTGTTACTCTTGATGGGCAATAATGGTTAAGGCTTCCAAAAAAATGGCAGATTAAACATGGCTAAAATCGGGAAGCTTGAAAGTTACCTAAAGCCACGCCATCACTGGTATTTCAAGAAATCCTATGGGACTTTAGTGTCGTTTGTTTAATAGCACCCTACTTCAGCAGAAAACATATGGATCATCATGCAAGATAAACAGATAGCTATCATTAGCTCTGTTACGCCTAAATTTAACCTAGCGTTCCAGCAAAATTCCCTGCCCTTAATTACGGAAATTGAATTAAGGAATAGTAGCCAGCAAAGTTTTCGTGATCTTGAATTGGTTTTAACCAGTTCTCCCAGGTTTCTTATTGGGCGTACTTGGTTCATCGATAAGCTTGCTGCCGATGCCCAAGTGATTTTGGACGATGTCAGGGTGGAGCTAAATGCCGAATTTTTACGTGCTATCCACGAGTCATTAATCGGTGAAATGACGTTTACCCTAAAATCAGGGACTGAATTACTCGACACTAAAACCACCAAAGTTGAATTATTGGCTAAAGATGAATGGGTGGGCACACGGATATTGCCAGAAATTCTGGCGGCTTTTGTCCAGCCCAATGATACGGCGGTACAAGCCATTTTACGTGATGCCTCAAAGATACTTGAGGCGGGCAATCAGTTGGCTTCGATTGAAGGCTATCAATCCAATAGCCCCCGGCGAGTGGCGGTGATTGTCAGTGCCATCTGGAGTGCAGTGTGTAAATTGGATCTGAGCTATGCAACGCCGCCCGCCAGTTTTGAAGAAGAAGGGCAGCGTGTGCGCTTACCTTCAAAAATAGTAGAAACGCGTCTGGCAACGTGTTTGGATACGTCGTTATTGTTTGCGTCTTGCCTTGAGCAATCGGGGCTAAATGCGTTAGTCATCTTTACCAAAGGCCATGCGTTTACTGGCTGTTGGTTGGGTAATGACGACCTTTCTTCGGCTGTGATTTATGACGGGCAATCTTTGCGTAAACGTTGTCAATTAAATGAATTAATCGTATTTGAAACGACTTTATGTACCCATAAACCGCCTGTTAAATTTAGCTTGGCCAGACAAGAAGCTGAAAATACATTAAATAATGATGCCAATTTTGTTCTGGCGATTGACATTAAACGTGCTAGACGTGCGCGTATCAAGCCATTATCTGATAAAGAGCTAGTGGGTGAATATCAGCCAAGCGTTGTTGTGGATGACGTTGAATTGCCGATTGAAATGATCGACAATGTTCCCGAACAACGTTTTCATTATAACGATGCCTCGGAGGTCGTTTTAGATACGCCAGAAGCACGCATAGAAAATTGGAAGCGTCAGTTGCTGGATTTAACCATGCGTAATCGGCTGTTAAATTTTACCAGCCGTGCCAGGGCAATTGAAATCAATTGCAGCGATGCGGCAAGCCTTGAAGATATGCTGGCTGACAAGCAAAAATTTAAGATCATATCGGTTGATACCTTAACACTGGCCAGTGATCCGCGTTCGGAGCAATTGCATTTGCAACAACACCAGGAAAGTTTGCTAGCTGAACAATTGCGGGGGCATTTATCAAAAAATGAGCTGATTGCAAATACAGACAGCAAAAAACTCACCGCTGATTTGTTGGAGCTCTACCGTTTGGCGAAGGAATCGATTCAGGAAGGCGGTGCCAATATCCTTTATATTGCCTTAGGGTTTTTAAATTGGACAAACGCTAAAGATGCACAACGAATTTATAAAGCACCATTGATTTTAATTCCGATTGAAATTACCCGTAAAAGTGTTAATTCTGGATTCCAGTTGCAAGCGCATGAGGATGAGCCCCGATTTAACCCTACCTTGCTGGAAATGCTAAAACAAGATTTTGCGCTGGAAATTCCTGAGTTAGCAGGTGATCTGCCCACCGATGAGCAGGGTTTGGATGTTAAGCGAATTTTAAATATTCTGCGCGTAAAGATAAAAGATATTGCTGGTTGGGAAGTTAATGAGGACGTGGTTGTTTCTACTTTTTCATTTGCGAAATATCTGATGTGGAAAGACCTGTGTGAACGGGTCGATGTCTTGAAAGAAAGTGCGGTCGTTAAACATTTGATTGAAAGCCCACGGGATATGTATTTCGGAACGGGTATTGAATTTCCAGACCCTAGACAGCTCGATGCCGCTCGACACCCTAAAGACACATTTATCCCCCTGATGGCCGATAGCTCGCAAATAGCCGCTGTATATGCCGCCGAAGTCGGCAAGGATTTTGTCTTAATCGGGCCGCCCGGTACGGGGAAAAGCCAGACCATTGCCAATATGATTTCCCAATTATTAGCGACCGGGAAAACCGTGTTGTTTGTCTCGGAAAAAACAGCGGCACTGGAAGTGGTTTATCGCCGTTTGCATCAGGTCGGTTTAGGCGAACACTGCCTTGAATTACACTCGGCAAAAGCCAAAAAATCAGATGTTATTGCGCAATTAGCTAAGGCTTGGGGTTCTGTTGATATCCCAGGAATGAATTGGGAAAAAGAAGCGGAACGTTTAGCGCAGGTCAGAAGCGATTTGAATAAATACGTGGATCGCTTACACCATCGTTACCCCAATGGACTGACAGCCCATCAAGCCATGGGCGTTGTCATAAAGTACAGTGCTGTGCCAGCGGTGAAATTACACTGGCCTAGTCCAGAGGTGCATTCTTTAGAAGCATTTGAAGAATTACATGAAATTGCCAACCGTATTGATGCCAATAGCATTGAGTTGACGGGTATTGGCTTAGATATGTTTGCACACATTGCGACTGGCGAATGGTCGCCGTCTTGGCAAAGTGATGTTTTAAGTTTAGCCGGTAACGTGCAGCAAACACTTAAACCACTGGAATTGGCATCACATGATTATGCAAAACTATTGGGCTTAAATTTAACGTTTAACCAATTATCCCAATTAGTTGCATTACAAAAATTGTAAATATTCGCACCATCCCTAGATAAAATTAGCGATATAACTGTCTAAGCGACATC